>DAOUGF010000826.1:0-8961 GCA_034429295.1 Chloroflexaceae bacterium | reverse complement strand
CGCACAGAGCAGCGCCAGAGCCGCCCCCGCGCCGATGGCCGCAGCCTGCGCCGACAGCGCCACCGGCAATGTGGCCGGCGCGGACGGCGCTCCCCGCAGCCACTCGCCCCAGGCCAGCGCGGGCGCCACCCCCAGGACGAGCAGCGGAGCCAGGGCCAGGGCCGCCGGCAGCCAGTCGGCCCAACTGGTCGCGGGCCGCGTGGCCCCGCTCGGTGCGGCCCAGAAGCCGGCGAGCGGAGCAAGCAAGGCGAGCCCCAGCAATACCGCGCCGCCAAGCAGCGCCGCCACCAACCATGGCTGCTGCTCCAGAGCCGTGGCCAGCAGCCAGTGCCGCGCCCAGAGGCCCCAGAGCGGTGGGAGGCCCAGGCTCGCCGCCGCGGCCACGACCCAGACCACCCCGGCGATCCGCGGCGGCCTGCCGGACGCTGCGATTGTATAGTCGTCGCTGCCGGTGATGCGCTCGAAGCTCACCGCGGCGTTCGCGCTAGCCACCGTGCTGAGCATCATGCTGAGCAGGAGCGCAGGCCCGGCGAGCGCCGCCAGTGGCCCGGCTAGGCCAGCAGCCGCTATCACCAGGGCCGCCTGCGCGCCGGCCACCCAGCCCAGCAGCGGCCGCAGCCGCCGCTCGCCGAGGGCCCCCGCGCCGCAGGCGAGCGCGCCGAGCCCGCCGAGCAGCCCCAGGCCCAGCCCCCAGCCCGCGGGCAAGGGCGGGAGCGCCGAGACCATCCGCAGCAGCCAGCCCAGGGCGGTCGCTGGCGCGCTCAGCCCGAAGAGCAGCGCGCCAAGGGGGGCCGGCCCTTCTACCGCCTCCCGTTGGGCAGCCAGGAGGGGCGGAGCGCCGGCCAGGGCGAGAACAGCGAGCAGCCCAGTTCCGGCGATCGGGCCGGCTGGGAGCGTGGCGCCATCCGGCGGCGGTGCCGCCAGCAGCGTCGCCATCAGCAGGGCGCTCGCGGCCAGGCCCAGGCTGAGCCCGTGCGGTGGCGCCTCCTCCGCGACCGCCGCGCCGCTAGCCCGCAGCGCGCCATAGCCCGTAAGGGCCACGGCCGCCCAGGCGAGCGGCTGCACCAGCGAGAGCGGCGGGGCCGCCAGGCTCAGCAGCGCCCCCGTCAGGCAGAGCAGCGCCCAGCCGAAGATAGCGCCAAATCCCCGCAACGGCCCGGCGATAGCGCCGGCCAGGGCCAGCAGCGCGCTCCCTCCGCCGCCCAAGAGCGCCGCCGCGAGCGCCCGCTCGCCAAGCCCGAGCCCCATCGATAGGCTAAAGGTCGCCTCGCCCAGGACCAGGAGCGTCCAGGGCGGCGCCTCGGGTGCCGCAGGGGCGAACAACGCGAGGCCCCCGGCGCCAAAACAGGCGAGCGCCGCTCCCAGGCCGAGCGCCCGTGTCGGCGTCACCCGGCTCAGCCCGAAGCAGAGGGCGGCGCCAAGCAGCAGAGTAGCAAAGGCAAGCAGCAACGTCATCTATGTAGGGTCGAAGCATCCGCTGCGCGGATGCTTCGACCATTCGCTCCGAGCGACAGGGATCGTTCCATTTTTAGAGTGTGTTGGCGACAGCAAGGCACGAGTCGCACGGGTCGGTCGAGACGATGATCAGCGCCGCGTCGTCGAGCGCCGCTTGGGCCAGCACCGTCCGGGCCAGCAGCCGATCCAGCTGCGGCGCGACCTGCGCCGTCACCCTGACGACCCGCCGGCCGTCGCTCTCGACGCTGTAGCGCAACGGGCCTCGTGGCGCCTCTACTGCTGACGTCGCCGTGCCCGCCGGCAGGGTTTCGGGCAGTTCTCCCTGCCAGGGGCCATCAGGCAGTCCAGCCGCCACCCGCTCCACCAACTTCAGGGCCTCCAGGCTCTCGAGCAGCAGCACCAGGATGCGGGCGTACACGTCGCCCCCCTCCTGAGGCGTCACATCGGGCTGTAGCTCATCATAGGCGGCGTACGGCTCATCCCGGCGCAGGTCGGCCCCGAGGCCGGCGGCGCGACCCAGCGGCCCAGCCAGACCGAACTGCTCGGCCGCGCTCTGGCTGATCACGCCAACATCCACGGTGCGGGCCAGCAGCGGCCGGGCCGCGAGCGCCCGCTCCGCGATAGGAAAAAGTCGCTCCAGCAGTCGCCCGGCGCGCTCCAAGGCCGCCACCTCCTCCGCGCTCGGATCGCGGCTCAGGCCGCCGGGCCGCAGCCAATCGCCTGGCCGGCCGCCGGTGAGCGTCGTGAGGGTAGTGCGGGCCGCCGCTCCCTGCTCGGCAAAGGCCGCGCCCAAGGCGACAAGCCCCATACACTCGAAGAGCGCCGCCAGCGTCGCCAGGTGCGAGCTCGCCCGCTCCAACTCGGCGGCGGCCACCCGCGCCCAAGCCGCCCGCGGCGGCGGCGCGATCCCCAGCAGGACCTCGATCGCCTGGCAAAGCGCCAAGGCGTGAGCATGGCCGCAACTCGGGCAGAGCTGCCCAGCCTCGTCGATCAGCCGGGCCACCCCCAGGCGCTCCACCTGCGTGAAGGGCGACGGCGCCCCCGCCTCGGGGCGATACTCCACGTCGGCGATCTGCTCGCCGGCCACCTTCAGGATCGCCCGCTGCGATCGCAGCAGGGCTGGCGCGCTCGGCCTGAGCGCGAGCGTATAGGCCACAGGCGTCTCCATCGCGGCGCCGGCGACGAGCCCGCTGGCGCACACGGCTCCCCCTGGCGTGAGCCAGGTGGGCGGGACCGGCATTATACCACCTGTTAACCGGGTGGGTCGCCGCTCCACCCACCGGCGATCCACCCTCGATCAACCCGCGGGTTGATCTTGAGTGGTATGCCTTGTGGGTATGATATGCCCGTGAGCTGAACCAAAGGCGCCGGGAGCGGCGAGAAGCTGAAAGGGTGCGACGGGATGAGGGAGCAGATGCAGATCACAGTAGCGAACCAGATCCTCCGGCTGAACCTCGACAGTGAGCGCGGCCAGGGCGGGACGCTGGTGCGACTGAGCGATGGGCTGGAGGCCTCCTTCAACAGCTCTGACTGCCTGCCTCACCTCCTCGAAGGTATGATCGGCCGCCGCGCCTGGCTGGCCCACAAGGATCAGATCGTCGCAACCCTCGCAACACTGGATCTCTGCGCCTAGCCCCTCGCCGAACCAATTCGTCGCCCTTACCCCACGAGTGTCGCGGTAGCCCAAGGCCGCGACGCTCGTGCTTTTTTCTGCCCGGCGATGCTATAATCTGCGCGCAAGTGCTGTATGTGCAGAAAGGAAGCGCGCTATGGCGGTGGACCCCACGGCTGCTGCGATCCAGGCCGATCGTGACTATATGCTTCAGACCTACGCCAAGCCCGACTTTGTGATCGAGCGCGGCGAGGGCGTCTACCTCTTCGACACCGCCGGCCGCCGCTACCTCGACTTTGTGGCCGGCATCGCCGTGAACGCCCTCGGCTATGGCGACCCGGAGATCACCAAGGCGATCACCGAGCAGGCCGCGAAGCTCATCCATGTCTCTAACCTCTACCACACTGCCCCCGCTGGCGAGCTCGCCCGCATGCTCGTGGAGAGCAGCCCCGCCTTCGATCGCGCCTTCTTCGGCAATAGCGGCGCCGAGGTGATCGAGGGTGCGCTCAAGTTTGCCCGCCGCTACGCCCGCGCGAAGTTCGGCGAGGGCAAAACGACGTTTATCGCCTTCGACGGCTCCTTCCACGGCCGCACTATGGGCGCCGTCGCCGTCACCGCCCGCGAGAAGTACCGCGAGCCCTTCATGCCGGTGATGCCCGGCGTCCGCTTCGCGGAGTACAACAACATCGCCTCGCTCGAAGCCGCCATGGGCGATGATGTCTGCGCCGTGATCCTCGAACCCGTCCAGGGCGAGGGCGGCCTCCGTGCGGCCAGCGAGGCCTTCCTGCGGGCCACCCGCGAGCTCTGCGACCGCCACGGCGCCCTGCTGATCTTCGACGAAATCCAATGCGGCATGGGCCGCACCGGCACCCTCTGGGCCCACGAGCCCTCCGGCGTGCGCCCCGACATGATGACCGTCGCCAAGCCCCTCGCCGGCGGCCTCCCGATCGGCGCCGTGCTGCTAAACCAGGCCATCGCCGACACGATCCACGTGGGCGACCACGGCACCACCTTCGGCGGCAACCCCCTCGTCACCGCTGTCGGCGGCGTGGTCTTCCGCCGCATCAGCGACCCGAGCTTCCTCGCCCATGTGCGCGAGGTGAGCAACTACCTCGACGAGTCGCTCCAGGATCTCGCCGCCGACCTGCCCGACAGCATCCTTGAACTGCGGGGCCGCGGGCTGATGCGGGGCATCCGCATCGCCGGTCCCGCGGGCGCAGCCCGCGAGGCCGCCCAGGAGCGCGGGCTGCTCGTCGCCACTGCCGGCGATGACGTGCTGCGCCTGCTGCCCCCGCTGATCATCGAGCCGCGCCACGTTGACGAGAGCATCGCCGTGCTGCGCCAGGTGCTGCGGTGAACTGAGCACTGAGTATAGAACAGCACGACAGGCGCGGCCCAGCGCTTGCTCGATTCTCAACGCTCGACTCTTCTTCCCAGCCGGCGTGACTCAGAAAGGGTACCCCTATGCCAGTTGTAGCGCTGATCGGCGCCCAATGGGGCGATGAGGGCAAGGGCCATCTGATCGATCTCCTTGCCAGCAAGGCCCGCCTCGTCATCCGCTACGGCGGCGGCAATAACGCCGGCCATACCGTGGTGAACGAGCGCGGCACCTTCAAGCTGCACCTGGTGCCTTGTGGCATTTTCGACCCCGCCACGGTGAATGTGATCGGTCCCGGCGTGGTGATCGACCCCGAGGTGCTGCTCAGCGAGATCGAGGAGCTCGAGCGCCAAGGCGTCAGCACGGCCAAGCTCTTTGTCAGCGAGCGGGCCCACGTGATCATGCCCTACCACGTGATGCTCGACCAGCTCCAGGAGCAGGAGCGCGGCGAGGGGAAGATCGGCACCACCGGCCGCGGCATCGGCCCAGCCTACGCCGACAAGATGAGCCGCACTGGCATCCGTATCGCCGATCTGCTCCACGAGGAAACGCTCCTCACCCGCCTGCGGATAGTGCTGGAGGAGAAGAATCGCCTGCTCACCAAGCTCTACGGCGCCAAGCCGATCTCCCTCCACGACACCTACCTCCAGTTCCTCGAGTTCGGCCATAAGCTCGCCAACCATATCGCCGACACCCACCCGATCGTCCATCGCGCCCTGGAGAAGGACCTCCCGGTGCTCCTCGAAGGCGCCCAAGGCGCCCTGCTCGACATCGACCACGGCACCTACCCGTATGTGACCTCATCGCCACCCGGCGCCGCCGGCGCCTGCCAGGGCTCGGGTATCGGCCCCACACAGCTGAGCACGGTGATCGGCGCCTTCAAGGCCTACACCACCCGTGTCGGCGAGGGCCCCTTCCCCACGGAGGTTGATGGCCCCGAGGCCGATGCGCTCCGCCAGATGGGCACGCCTTGGGCCGAGGTCGGCACCACCACCGGCCGCATGCGGCGCGTGGGATGGTTCGATGCGGTGATGGCCCGCTACGCCGTGCAGGTGAACGGCATCGATACCCTGGCGATCACCAAGTTCGATGTGCTCGATAGCCTGCCGACGATCAAAATCTGTGTGGGTTATCAGCTCAACGACACCCAGCTCGAGTATCCCCCGGCGACCGTCGCCGTGCTCGAGCAGGCCGAGCCGATCTACGAGGAGATGCCCGGCTGGATGACGCCCACCACCGGCGTTAGGCGCTTCCAGGATCTGCCGGAGGCCGCCCAGGCCTACCTGGCGCGGATCTGCCAGCTCGTCGGCGCCCGCCTCGGCCTTGTCACCGTCGGCCCTCACCGCGACCAGGTGATCCCCGTGGCCGACGTGTTCTAGTGGGCGTCGCTGCCGCAACTCCTCTTGGGAAGCATCGAACAAAAAGGCCGGAGGTGAGCGGTGAAGCTCACCTCCGGCCCTCTCACCCTCTTACCTTCCGGCCCGCTCACCCCACAAGCTTGCTCTGGAGCTGCGCGTTCGACGGCTCGACAAGGATGGAGCCGTCGGGGAAGACGATCGTCGGCACGCTGCGGTAGCCCCGGTTGATCTCCAGCACATAGGCCGCCGCCGCCTCATCCTCTTCAATATTGATATATTTGTACGGCACCCCGTTCTGCTCCAACACGCGCTGGGCTCGGCGGCAATCCGGGCACCAGCTGGTCCCGTACATCACGATCGTAGACATCTCAGCCATAACTCCTCAAATCCTCCTAACATACCCTTGGGGGGTATTATACACCATTTTTATACCAGCGTGTTACGGCTGGCATCGTGCGGGCCGGCGCCTCCAGCACAAGCCGTGCCACCGTCGGGCCGCCGAGCCTTTGCACGGCCTTTGTACGGGCCGGGAAGTTTGACGCTCTCCGGCCCGTATGCTACGATAGCTGCCACCAGACCGTTAAGGGAAGGTATCATCGCCCGCTCCACGCCGACGACGCTGTCCATGCAGGAGCCCACGCGTCGCTCAGGCCGCCCTACCACCTTCCACCTCGCTGTTTTTGAGGAGCGATCCTTCGATGAAGCTGCACGAGTATCAGGCCCGCGATCTGCTCGCGAAGTTCGGCATTCCTGTCACAGGCGGCGGCGTGGCCTCCACCCCCGCCGAGGCTCGCGCCATCGCCGAGCAGATCGGCGGCCGAGTGGTGGTGAAGGCCCAGGTTTTCGTCGGCGGCCGCGGCAAGGCCGGTGGCGTTAAGCTCGCCGATACGCCCGAGCAGGCCGAGCAGGTGGCCTCTCAGATCCTCGGTATGGATATTAAGGGCCTCACCGTCGAGAAGGTGCTGGTCGCCGAGGCGATCACCTACGAGAAAGAGATCTACCTCAGCGCCATCCTCGACCGCGGCACCAAGCAGGTGATGATGATCGCCTCAGCCGAGGGCGGCGTCGAGATCGAGGAGGTCGCGAAGACCAACCCCGACGCCATCATCAAGATCCCGGCCCACCCCCAGCTCGGCCTGCAGGATTTCCAGGCCCGCGAGCTGGCCTTCGGCATCGGCCTCAGCGACGGCAAGCAGGCCCGCCAGTTCGCCCAGATCGCCTCGGCCCTCTACAAGGTCTTCGTCGCCACCGACGCCTCGCTCGCCGAGATCAATCCCCTCGTGATCCGCGCCGATGGCTCGCTCCAGGCCCTGGACTCGAAGATTCTCCTCGACGATAGCGCCCTCTTCCGCCACCCCGATCTCGAGGCGCTCCGCGACCCCTCCGACGAGCCCGAGGCCGAGCGGCAGGCCCGCGAGGCTGGCATCACCTTCATCAAGCTCGACGGCAACATCGGCTGTATGGTCAACGGCGCCGGCTTGGCCATGGCCACCATGGACGTGGTGAAGCTCTACGGCGGCGAGCCGGCCAACTTCCTCGACATCGGCGGCGGCGCGGGCAAGGATAAGGTCAAGGCCGCCCTGCAGATCATCCTCGCCGACCCGAATGTCAAGGCGGTGATGTTCAACATCTTCGGCGGCATCACCCGCGTGGACGAGGTGGCCCGCGGCATTATCGCCGCCCTCGAAGAGGTGAACACCAACGTGCCGATGGTCGCCCGCCTCACCGGCACCAACGAGGAGGAGGGCCGCAGGCTGCTCGCCGAGTCGCGCCTCATCCCCGCCGCCACCCTCGCCGAGGCCGCCCAGAAGGCCGTGGCGGCCGCCCAAGGCGCTCAATAGTGCGGTTCCAGGCGGCATTATCATCTAGCCATGTCGCCTGGCTTTCTGGCTTTCTGATGCTCTAGCTGTACGGACTACGCCGTACAGCCACCAGACTCTCACCCGCCTCACATTCCATGACAGGCTGCGGGATTCGTAGTATAGTAGCGCGATTTTGCGGCGAAACGCAGTAGGTCAGCATGTGAGGATAGATCCAAATGACGAAGCGCGCCCTTATCACCGGCATCACCGGGCAAGACGGTAGCTACCTCGCCGAGTTTCTGCTCCAGCAGGGCTACGAGGTGATCGGGATGGTGCGTCGCACCAGCACCGTTAACTTCGAGCGCATCCGGCACTTCCAGCATAAGATCACGCTGGTCACCGGCGACTTGGCCGACGAGGTCTCCCTGATCTCGCTCCTCCGCGAGCACCGCCCATCCGAGGTCTACAACCTCGCCGCCCAGTCGTTCGTCCAGACCTCCTGGTTCCAGCCGGTGTTCACAGGCGAGACAACGGCCCTCGGCGTCACCCGCATGCTCGACGCCGTGCGCCTCGTCGATCCTGAGATCCGCTTCTACCAGGCCAGCAGCAGCGAGATGTTCGGCAAGGTCGTGGAGGTGCCCCAGAAGGAGACCACGCCCTTCTACCCTCGCAGCCCCTACGGCGTGGCGAAAGTCTACGGCCACTGGATCACGGTCAACTACCGTGAGAGCTACGACATGTTCGCCTGCTCGGGCATCCTCTTTAACCACGAGAGCCCGCGCCGCGGCCTTGAGTTCGTCACCCGCAAGATCTCGAACGGCGTGGCGCGGATCAAGCTCGGCCTCGACGAGGAGCTGCGCCTCGGCAACCTCGACGCCCAGCGGGACTGGGGCTTCGCCGGCGATTATGTCGAGGCGATGTGGCTGATGCTCCAGCAGGATCGGCCCGATGACTACGTGGTGGCGACGGGCGAGACCCACTCGGTGCGCGAGTTCTGCGAGCTGGCCTTCGGCCATGTGGGGCTGGATTACCGGGATTATGTGGTGATCGACGAGCGATTTATGCGCCCAGCCGAGGTCGATCTGCTGATCGGCGACTCGTCGAAAGCGCGTGCCCAGCTCGGCTGGAAGCCGAAGACGACCTTCCCCGAGCTGGTCCGGATGATGGTCGACGCTGACCTCCAACTACTCAAGGAGCAAACCCGATGACTCAGGCGGAGCAGCGACTGATCGAGCAGGGCTGGGATGCGCTGGTGGCACAGCTGGGAGTTGTAGATGCGACACGCTTCGTGATGCTGCTCGACCGGCGCACGGGCGGGGCGCTGCAGCACCTGCGCGTGCTCTGGGCCGCCCCCGC
>DAOUGF010000825.1:0-4948 GCA_034429295.1 Chloroflexaceae bacterium | reverse complement strand
CGGCCGGGTCCACCGCCGGAGTGGGCGGCTGGAGGCTGGCGAGCTCGGCCTCGGCCTTGGCGAGGGCCTCGCGAGCCTCGGCCAGACCGGCCGTCACCGCCGGCGGCGTGGCCGCTCCGAACGTCGCCTGCATCTGCTCGAACTGGGCGATGATCTGCTGCTGCCGCGCGATCTCACTCTCGATAGCGCTGCGGCGCGTGTCGATGTCGTCCTGAGAGGTGCCGGGGGCGACCGGCGCCTCCATCGGCGCGGCGGCCGGGTCGTGGGAGGCCTCGGCGGGGCTCGCGGGCGCAGGAGCCGCCTCGGCGGGCGGGACGAGTGGCGGCTGCGGGGGCGCGACCGCCGCCCCATCGGCAGGCGCGCCAGCCGCCGCAGTGGGCGGCGAGACAGGCGCGTCGGAGGTGGGCGGGGCAAGAACCGTGGCAGCATCGGGCGATGCGTCCTGGTCGGCGGCAGGGGCGACCGCGGTGGGCGCCTCCTCTGTGGGCGCAGCGGCGCCCGAGCCGAGGGCTGAGAGGTCGGCGCCGCAATTATCGCAGAAGCGCTCGCCGGGCAGCACCTCCGCGCCGCAGACGGGGCACGTTGTTGGACCGGCGGCCCCGGCGGTGGGCACGGGCGTCGCGATCAGCGTGGGCGCCTCGGCGGCCGGCGCCGCCGTCAGCGCCGAGAGGTCGGCGCCGCAGTTATCGCAGAACGCTTCGCCCGGCAGAACCGGGCTGCCGCAGTTCGGGCAGGTGGTGGCCGCCGCAGCGGGGGCGGCCGGCGCCGCCGGTGCGGCTTGGGCCGCCGCGCCGGCATCGAGGCGTGCGCCGCACTGATCGCAGAAGCGATTGTTCGCATCGTTCTGGGCGCCACAGTTTGGGCAGGTGAGCATTCCTCTGATCCTCCCTCTACAAGCAGAGATTGAGAATTGAGCAGGGGGCATTGAGAGCGTGTGGAACTGCAGTTATTCTCAATTCTCAACTCTCAATTGTCAATTCTCATCGAGCTTCTGCGTAAGTCGGCGGGTGGCGTACCTGAGCTCTTTCTGCGTCTCGGCGCTCAGAGCGGCGCCCTGTTCGAGTTGCTCGGCCTGCTGGCGGGTCTTCTCGGCGAGCTCGAGCTCGCCAAGATCGAGCAGGCGCGTAGCGGCGGCGCGCAGCTTCTGGGTGGCCCCAGCCACGTTGCCAAGCTCGGCCTCGGCAAGGGCGCGCGTCTGGAGCTTGAAGGCCGTCACCTTCTCCACCAGGTTCATCACCCGGGGATCGTAGGCTGGCGCATCGGCCTCGGCGCTGAAGGCCAGCAGCAGATCCTGCTTCACGATCTGCTCGGCGCTCTGGCCCACCGGCGTGTAGTGCAGCTCGGCCTGAGCCACACGGAAGGAGCCGGCGGGGCGCGCTGGGAGCATCAGCTCGATCACCACGCTGTTCGTCTGGCCATAGACCAGGTCGCCGAGCTTCACCGCCACCTCGCTGTCGCCGATCGGCTGGTAACCAAGGTTGGCGATGGTGGGCGTCGCCCGATGAACGGCCCGCGGCGTGGCTTCCTTCACCAGGCGCAGCAGCAGCCGTGCCTCGGTGGCAGCGGTGCCCTGAGCGCTCCGCACCGCCCGCTGGAAGAAGCTGGTGATCTGGGCCGGATCGGCGATATAGTCGGAGTTGCCGCCCGTAGCGTCGGCGAGATCATCGAGCAGCTTCTCGTTCCACTCGGCGCCCAAGCCCAACGCGGTGATGCGCACACCAGCCTGGCCGAGGCCCTGGGCGATCGTGCGGCAGACATCCTCATCGCCCCAGGTCTGGCCGTCGGTGAGCAGCAGCATGTGGCTGAGGCGATCGGGGCCGGCATGCTTCTGCAGCTCGGTCTGACCGGCCTGCATACCGAGAGACATCGCTGTACCGCCGCTCTCCACGATCTGGTCAACCGCGGCGAGCAGGGCGGCCGTGTCGGCGGCGGGCGTGGCGGGCACGAGCGTCTGCACCGTGTCGTCGAAGATCACGATCGAAACCACATCCTGGGCGGTGAGCGTCTCGATCACCCGCTTGGTTGCGGCCTTCATGCTCTCGAGCTTGGCGCCCTGCATCGAGCCCGAACGGTCGAGGACGAGGCAGAAGTTGAGCGGCACCGCGACGGCGGGCGGGGCGCTAGGCCCGGCCTCGACCAGCAGATAGCCTACCTGCGGCTGCCCCGTGGCGGGGAGCGGCTGGCGGCCCCAAGTACATGTAAGGGTGACGGCGTCGGCCATCGATCTCCTCCGTGCAAAACGATCCTGCTCCTAATACGCCTCATAGCGCCGTAAAGTTGCCGCGGAGCCTCACCACAGAGACACAGGGGGCGCGGAGAGCCTGGCATTCATCGCGTGCCGGCGGCCAGGAACGGCGCGGCGAAGCGCCATCCACCCGCTGTGCCAGTGCGATCCACAACCTAGCTGAAGCGCACCAGCACTGCGGTGATATTGTCCTCGCCACCGGCCTGGTTCGCCGCGGCCACCAGCGCCTTGCAGATCGTCGTCGGATCATCGTCGCGGGCGAGCAGCTGCTCCATCTCAGGATCGTGGGTCATCTCCCATTGGCCATCAGAGCAGAGGAAGAGCGCGTCGCCAGGGCGCACCCGCTCACTGAAGATGTCCACCTCGACCTCAGCCTTATCGCCGAGGGAGCGCAGCACGGCGTTACGCTGCGGATGGGTGTAAACATCCTCGTCGCTGATCTGGCCGAGATCCACCAGGCGCTGCACCAGCGAGTGGTCCTTGCTGATGCGCCGGAGCTTGCCGTCGCGGAAGAGGTAGGTGCGGCTGTCGCCGACATTGCCCACCGTCACCCGGTCGCCGACAACGAGGGCCATCGTGATCGTGGCGCCCATATCGTTGCCTTGGGCGCGGCTCTCGGCAACCACGCGCTCGTTGGCCTGGAGGATAGCGCGGCGCACCAGGTCGCGGGCCTCCTCCTCGTTGTAGGCCGCGTCCGGCTGCACCGAGCGGGCCAGATACTCACTCAGGATCAGGTCGGCCGCGCCGCGGATGGCGTAGCCGCTGGCAACCTCGCCGGCTGCGTGGCCGCCCATGCCGTCGGAGACGATGTAGATCCCCCAGGACTGAGGGGTGTTGTTGTTATTGAGGCCGAGCTGGATCGTGAGGTAGCTATCCTCGTTATGGTCGCGCACGATCCCGGTATCGGTGGCGGCGCCCATCTCCTGCCGCAGCGGGGTGGGGCGCGTACGGTCGGCGAGCAGGGCGTCGAGGCGGGCTGCGAGCTCGGCGGCGCTGGCGAGACTGCCGGTGCGCATCTCGCGCAGCAGCACCGGCAAGCTGTCGGCGCCCTCGGCAACAGCCTCCGCAGCCTCGTCCTCACTCAGGCGCTGGGTGGTACGGGGCGTGACGGTGAGCTGCTCCAGGAGCTCGGCCAGGGCGACGAGGTCGGCCTGGACGGCTGCGGGAGCCTCCTCGGCGGAGACGCGCCGCAGCTGGGGTACGTCCCGCAGCCTGGCGCCACCGCCCGGCAGCGGCTCAAGGTCGCCAGGGGCAATGGCGCCGAGGGCCAGCCCCTTGGCGTGGAGCGCGGTGAGCAGGTGGACGAGGCCGGCGCCGTCGGCGAGGGCGGCCGTCTCATCGAGCGGCGTGGAGACGGGGCTGCGGCCACTATCCTGGAGCAGAGTGAGGGTGCGACCGCCCTCCTCGGCCTGGTCCCAGATCTCGGGCAGCAGAGCCAGGGCGGCCTGATCGTCAATGCTGCGAATGAGTGCCGGGCCGGAGGGGGCGTCGCTCGGGCTGAGGGCGGCACGGTAGCTGCGGTTGCCGAGGGCGGCGCCGCAGTTGGTGCAGAACGCCTCGCCAGGCTCGTTGGCGGTGGAGCCGCAGGCCCAGCAGCGGCGCCAGGGCTCGACATCCACGGCGGTCAGCGGGCCATCGCCGGGAGAGAGCTCGTAGCGGCCGGCAAAGCGAGTGGGGGCTTGCTCTTCCATCGGTGTCTCCTCCAAGCTCGCCAGGCTGGCGGCGAGCCAGGCGCGGTCAGCCTCGCTGGGGCGGAAAGGGTTGAGCGGCGCCGCGCAGCTCCAGCAGAAGCGGGCGCCCGCCCGATTCTCGGCGCCGCACGCATGGCAGGTCGACATGGGCGTGTTCCACGGGCAGGATAATGGGCGCAAGGGTGGCGGCGGACCACCCCTAGCGCGCTCGGGCGATCACCACGGAGATATTGTCCCTCCCGCCGCGCTCGTTGGCCAGGGCGATCAGCCGCTCGCAGATCCGCGGGCCGCTCGTCTCCTCCAACACGATCCGGGCCAACTCGGCATCCTCGACCTCGGAGGGCAGGCCGTCGGAGCAGAGCAGCAACACGTCGCCGGGGGCCAACGCCTGGCTCATGGTATCCACATCGGTGGTGGGATCGGTACCCAGCGAACGGTAGACCATATGGCGCTGAGGGTGGACGCGGGCCTCCTCAGGCGTTAGCTGGCCGATATCCACCAGCCTGGCGACGATCGTATGGTCGTGGGTCAGCTGCACCCAGGTGACACCCTCGCCGCCGATGCCGGCGGGGTTGAGCAAGTAGGCACGGCTGTCACCGACGTGGGCTATGTGGGCGCGCTTGCCGATCACGGCCGCGAGGGTGAGCGTGGTGCCCATGCCGCGCTTGCTCGCGTCGGCCTGAGCCTGCTCGTAGACGCGCCTGTTGGCCGCAACGACAGCCTTGCGCAGCAGCTCGTGCCAGCCATCGTCGTCAACCGGCAGCCCGGCGCTCATATGGGTGGTCAGCTGCTCCTTCACGGTCTCGCAGGCGAGGGCGGAGGCCACATCGCCGGCCTTGTGGCCGCCCATGCCGTCGGCAACCAGCAGCAGCGTGCCGATCTTGCCGTCGGCGGTAGTAAACTCGCCGGTGTAGATCGTATCCTCGTTCACCTGGCGCGTGCGGCCCACGTCGCTGCGGGCGGCCACGGCCAGGGTGAGCGGCGGCATCGGCTTGGGGGCGGACTTGACGCC
>DAOUGF010000824.1:0-3293 GCA_034429295.1 Chloroflexaceae bacterium | reverse complement strand
AGGCCCGGCAGCTCGTCGAACGCGGGCGGCGCGACACAGCTGACCCTGATACGGGCCAGTTGGAGCTGAGCCGGATCTACGGCGCGATCGGATGGGTCCACTTCCGGCGCGGCGACCCCGAACGGGCCGGCGAGTGGCTCGACGGGGCGCTGCAGGGCCTCGGCGAGCTGAACAGCGACGACGAGGAGCTGCTCGAGGAGCGGGCGCGCCTCCACAACCGGCTCGGCGGCGTGGCCTGGATGCTGGGCAACCTGCCCGCAGCGCGGGTTTATGTCGAGCGCAGCCTGGCCGACTTCGTGGCCCTCGGTGATCTGCCGGGAAAGGCCGACGCCCAAAACAATCTCGGCATCCTCGCGGAGCAGCTCGGCGACTGGCAGGCCGCGATCAGCTGTTACCAGGCGGCGCTCGAGGCGAACCAGCAGAGCGGCCGGCGGCGGGCCGCGGCCATGAACCGGCTCAACTTGGGCGCGGCCCATCTGCAGTTGGGCGAGCTGCAGGCCGCGCGCCCGCTCCTGGAGCAGGCGGCCGCCGAGGCCCGCGAGGTTGGCGACGCACTCCACGAAACGATGGCTCTGCGCTGGCTAGGGCGCACCTACACCGGCCTCGGGCGCTACGCCGATGCCCAGGCGGCGCTCCAACAGGCCCTCGCCACCGCACGACAGCAGCAGCTCCTGCTGGAGCAGCTCGACGTCTGCACAGCCCTCGGCGAGCTTGCCCTCGCCCGCGACGCCCTTGAGGAGGCCAGGGCGGCCTATCAGGAGGGCGAGGCGCTGCTCGGGCGGGTGGAGCGGACAACCCTTGAGGTCGGGCTGTTTCTCCGCTTCGCCGCATCGCTCGAGGAGCGAGCCGGGGCGAGCGCCCGAGCCGCCGTCCTCCGCGCCGAGAGCCTCGCGATCTTCAGCGATCTGGGGATCGCCCCGCCGCCCGCCGCGCCGCTCTAACTGCTGCTATATGCCGCGTCGTCAAGCCACGGTCAGAAATTGGACAGAAGAGCAACCACCGGGGATCGAGGGCTATCATTCTACTGGGCGTCCCATCGCGCTATGCTTGTGCCCACACGAGCAGTACCGTGCGTTCGCCTCAAATCAGCCGGCGCGCACGGCCCAGATATAAGGGGAGAGCGCGATGTTCACCAGCAAGCCGCAGCAGCGGATCATGATGTACTCGCAGGACGGCTTTGGCCTCGGGCACATGCGCCGCACCACCTCGATCGCCCGCCAGCTGATGGCGATGAACCCTGACGCCTGCATTCTCACCCTCGCTGACTCGCGCCTCGGGCAGTTCTTCGAGCCCGGCGAGCATCAAGACTACATCAAACTCCCATCGATCGTGAAGGATGGCCCCGGCCGCTGGCGCGGCGTGAGCCTGCCGCTGCCCTTCGCTGACATCCACACGATGCGCAAAGAGATCATCCGCAGCGCCGTGACCAGCTTCAGGCCTCACGTGTTGCTCGTCGACCATATGCCCCACGGGGCCATGGGCGAGCTGCTTCCGGCCCTGGAGGAGCTGCGGCGCCTCGGCAGCGATACCCAAGTGGTCCTGGGGCTGCGTGACATCCTCGATGCTCCAGAGACGGTCCGGCAGCGCTGGGAGGTCGAGGGGGCCTACGAGGCGATCGAGCGCTACTATGACACCGTGCTCGTCTACGGCCAGCAGGATGTCTACGACCTGGCGGAGCAGTACGGGCTGGGGCCCTCCATCGCCCGTCGCGTGCGCTACACCGGCTACGTCTGCACGCCCGACCTGCCCCGCTACCCGGGGCGGGCACGGGCCAAGTACCTGGCCAACGCCCCAGCCGACACGAAACTGCTGGTGGCGATGGCGGGCGGCGGTGCCGACGCCTACCCGATGATGCGCGCGCTGATCGAGGCCCTGCCGGCCATCCAGCGGGAGCAGCCCGCCGCCCTGGCCGTCGTCACCGGGCCCTTTATGCCCCGCGAGCAGCGCCGCGACCTGGAGACCCGCGCCCGCGCCACGCCCGGCGCCAGCGTCTCGATGACGGTCAGCGACACGCTCAGCTACATCGCCGCGGCCGATCTCGTCTACGCGATGTGCGGCTACAATACCACCATGGAGATCCTGCGTTCGCAGACGCCCGCCGTCCTTATCCCCCGCTCCGGCCCCAGCGCCGAGCAGCGCACCCGCGCCCGCCTCTTCGCCGAGCGGGGCTGGGTCGGCCTGGTGGAGCCGGAGGAGCTGAGCGACGCCACGATCGTCGCGGCCACCCTCAAGGCTCTCGCTGGCGGTGCCCCCGCCCGGCCAAAGCCCGATGGGCTGGTCCGCGCGGCCGCCGAGCTGGCGGCGATGCTGCCAAGTGTGGCGGAGCCGCTGCAGTTCGAGTGGGCGCCGCTGCCACAGGCCGCGTAGCACGATTGCAGATTGCAGATGACGCTGCGGCGATCTGCAATCTGCACTCTACAATCTCCGATCTGCAATTGTACCGGGAGGAGCTATGAGCCAGGGCCTCGGGTTCGACCCTCAGCTGCCGGATCTGCCGCTCGCCCTGGATCCCGCGGCGGCGCAGCGGCTGTTCGAGGAACGCTGGCGTACGCAGGGTCGCCCGCTGCAGGTGCGCTCCTGCAAACGCCAGGATGTGAAGTACCAGCCTGGGCGGCGCTGCGTCGCCACCTATGTGCTGCTCACCGACGGCGCGGCCGGCCCCGAGCAGACGATCGGTGTCGTCGAGCTCACCCCCGCCGGTCTCGCCTGTCGCCTCTACGATGAGGACGCCCAACTCCCGTGGCTGCAGCAGGCCACCGACTC
This sequence comes from Chloroflexaceae bacterium, assembly GCA_034429295.1. GTDB lineage: Bacteria > Chloroflexota > Chloroflexia > Chloroflexales > Chloroflexaceae > OHK40. The sequence goes on along the minus strand of DAOUGF010000824.1, from coordinate 530 downwards.
GACACAGCTGACGCCACGCTTCGCTGCGCTGTTGGGGGCGCCGGTCGAGCGCGTTGCGGTCACACCGGTGCGCTACCGCGCCGGCACACGCTGCGTGTTCCGCTACGAGCTCGATGGCCCCACAGGCCCGAGCGTCGTCTTCGGCAAGCTGCTGCGGGAGGGCGCGGCGGAGCTGGCAGCCACGACCGCGGCGCTCCATCGGGCGAGCCAGGAATCCCCGGCGATGCCCCTGGTGCTACCGCCGCTGGCCTTCTGGCCCGAGCTGCAGCTGGTGCTGCAGGCCGAGGTGACGGGCCGGGCCGAGTTGAACGATCTGGCATTTAGCGCCGAGGTGCCTCAGGCCACCCGCGAGCGCTGGCTCCACGACGCTGGGACGCGCCTGGCGGGACTCCACGGCGCCGCGGTCGCCGGGCCGTCCCGCAGCGTGGCCGAGGATCTCGACGAGCTGCGGGAGTATCTGGCGCCGATGGCCGCGGCCGACCCGAACCTGGCGGAGCGCTACGCCGCGGCGCTCGAGCGTGCTACGGCTC
>DAOUGF010000823.1:0-2283 GCA_034429295.1 Chloroflexaceae bacterium | reverse complement strand
GGACGCTACTTGCAGGGTCACTACTACCCCGCCGCGATCGGCCTCATGCCCGAGATCGTCTACGACGGCCTCGGCCCCGGCGTCTCCACGGCCACCGTGCGCTTCAACCACGGTAACCCCGGCGTGATCGGCGGCGGGATGCTCGCCGACGAGTTCATCGAGCTGCCGATCAGCTTCTGGACCCGCGATCTGCCGCCCGACCTGCCCCGCTGGGGTATGGCCAACAAGCGCTTCATGCGCGAGAACTACCGTCGCGTGATACGCGTCACCGGCCCGGTGCAGGAGATCCCAAGCCCCGATGCCCGTGTGACGCTCGACCCGAAGGTGCGCGACCGCTGGGGCATCCCTGTGGCCCGGCTCTCCGGCACGACCCACCCGGAGACTCTCCGCACCGCCGCGTTTATGCAGGAGCGCGCCGCCGAATGGCTACGGGCCGCCGGCGCAACCCGTGTTTGGAGCAGGGAACTGAGCCTGCAGCTCAGCGCCGGGCAGCACCAGGCGGGCACCTGCCGCATGGGCGAGGACCCGCGCACCTCCGTCGTCGATCCCTGGGGCCGCGTCCACGGCCACGATAATCTCTTCATCGCCGATGGCTCGGTACACGTGACGAACGGCGGCTTCAACCCGGTGCTGACGATCATGGCCCTGGCGTTCCGCACCGCGGAGCAGATTGTACGGGCCTGGTAAGACAACGTGCCCCCTCGCGGGCGCGGAGCGCTTCGGCCCAAGTGGGGCGACACGATGCCCTGACGGAAGCAACGTTGAGGCGCCCATCGGGGGCGCCCATGCTCCTGCTTCGTACCGGATCACGAGCACGATTCCGCCGGGTGATTCACCTTTCTGCCACCCTCTTGCGGCCCGCGCAGCGGTATGCTGCTCTCGTCTGTTCCTGACATAATCGCGCGACTTTGTAGTGGTGAGCTGTTACACGCTCTATCGCTCAGAGCCGCGCCAGGCATTTGGAGGAGTTATGACAAAGCATACCGTTACCAGCCAGGGGCCGGCCGCGCGGGCGCCGCTCCCTCTCGTGATCATCGCGCAGCTCGTGGCAGGCTGTGCCCTCGGCGTGGGTGTTGGCTATCTTGGTACGCTCGTGGGTGGCATCATCGTCCCGACCGACAGCGGCGGCGGCTTCCGCGACGTTGTGGCGCAGCTTATCGGCCTGGTGGTCGGCTATCCGCTCGGCGTGAGCTCGGGGGTGACGCTGGCAGGGCTGCTGCTCGGGCGCTCCGGCTCCGTTTGGGGCACGATCCTCGGCGCGGCGCTCGGAGTTGGTCTCGCCCTCTTGCTCACACCGCTGCTCGCTGGCGAGGCGCTCGTTGGTTGGGCGCTGCTCTTCACGCTCGGCATGCTCGGGGCGCTGCTCGGCTACCATTACCGGGGCTTGGCGCGCCGCTGAGCGTCCACACAATACCCGTCCTGGCACCAACACGCCGCCCATCGTGATGATGGGCGGCGCTGTTATTGAGATGCGCTTGCGCGAAGTTTGACTCTGGAAGTTTGATGCTTCGATCTTACCGCAAATCCGTCCGGCGCACAAGGGTCCCGCGCCCGATGTGGATTCCGGGGCGATAGTGTATCCTCAGCGTACCCAGATCCGCCGATCCTATCGGTGACGCTTATTGCGCTGTGAGCGAGGCGCGAGCCTGCCCAGCGGGAGGTGCTACGTGAACTATGCGTCCGCACTGCAGCAAGGTGCGACCGAGGAGGCTCTTGAGGAGGAGCTCCGCGCTGCCCAACGGACGATCCGCGCCCTCGAGCGCGAGGCCCGCAAGGCCGAGAGCCGCTATCAGGAGCTGGCTCGCGCCTACAAAATGACGGTCGCCAATCTGGTGAAGGCGACAGGCGCCTGCACCGCCCTCGAGCTCGAGCGCGACATGTGGCGAGAGCGCGCCGAGAGCCGCCCTACCACCGCTTCCTTCGCCGACGGCACGATGCAGCTCTCGGCCGAGGAGATCGCGGCGATCCGGCGGGCCATGGCGCGCCTGCATCACCCTGATGTCGGCGGAGATCCCGAGCGCATGCGGGCCTGGAACGGCCTGCTCGATGCCCTTGAGGATAGGACCTCGGGCGGGCGCAGCTGAGGCGCCGCGCGACCAGGGCAGCTTTGGTGTGCTGCTGGATGGACGACCGACGACAGACGACCGATGACCGCCTGCGCGACCGTGGTCTGTCATCTGTCTGTCGTCGGTTGTTACCTAGCTTGCGTTCGGCGCCCCGGCGGACAGGCTGGCCAGGGCGCGTACCTGCTCCTCCGGGCCGCCCGGCGTGTAGATCAGCAGC
>DAOUGF010000822.1:0-3479 GCA_034429295.1 Chloroflexaceae bacterium | reverse complement strand
CGGCTCGCGGGCGACAACCCCTTCCAGGGCGGCGAGGCCGCGGCGAGCCGGGGCGCTGCCGGGGTCGAGGGCGAGGGCCCGCTCCAGGCAATAGCGCTGCTCGGCGGGGTCGTCGAGGGCGCCCGAGAGCCAGAGCCAGGCGCGGGCGTCGGCGGGGTCGGCGGCGATAGCGGCGGCGAGGCAGGCCCGCGCGCGGGCCCTGTCGCCGGCGCGGAGCGCCGCGATCCCCTGCTCACGAAGGCTGCTCAAGGACTCTCGCTCGCTAGTGTCCGTATACCGTACTCCATACTCCGTAGTCCGCACAGTGGCAGCATCAGGGCGCCTCCAACGACAGACTACCGACAACCAAGGGCGAAGGATCAAAGACTAATCGCCAGCCGCCTACCACAGCAGATCACGGACTACGGGCTACGGATCGCGGCGCCAGCGTGTAGATCAGCAGAGCGACGAGCAGGGCGAGGCTCAGCCAGGCTACCACCACCGGCAGCGGCGAGGCGCGGATGGCCGTGGTGAGGGCGGGCGCGAAGCCGCGGATCGCGCCGACGATATTGGTCGTCGAGGCTGCGACGAGCAGGCCGTAGGGCACAAGCAGCCGCAGATCGGCGGCGGCGGCCAGTAGCAGGAAAGGCAGCGCGAAGAAGGCGTAGCGCTCGTGGATCTGAGTGGGCAGCGCGAAGAACGCCAGGGCCAGCGCCGCGGCGCCAGCCGCCCGCGTCGGCCCCGCAGGGTTCCGAAGCACCGCGAGGAGCACGAGCAGGGCGGCCGCGCCCACCAGCGCAAAGCCGATCGAGCGGTAGCTCATCCCCGCCCACTCGGTGAGGTCGGAGATAGCCCGATCGTCGGCGACGAGCCACCACAGGTTGTAGGCCCGGTTGGTCACCTGCGGGAAGCGGCCAACCGAGCCGAAAGCCGCCTGGTAGAGCCCCGGCCCCTCGCCGATCAGCACGAGCGGCGCGCACGCGACCGCGAGCAGGCCAACGGCCAGCAGCCCGCCCTCAGCCAACCCCCGCGGCCCGTAGCGGCGCAGCGTGACGCCGTAGAGCAGCGGCGCCAGGATGATCGCTTGGGGCTTGATCAGCAGGCCGGCCGCCCAGCAGAGCCAGCTCACCCGGCCCCGCCAGCGGTCGAGCAGCGCCACGCTCGCCACCATCGGCAGGGCGAGCAGTACATCCACCTGGCCCCACCAGGCCACGTTCATCCAGACCGGGGGCGCCGCCGCGTAGAGGCCGGCGAGCAGAGCCGCCCGCCCGGTGCCGCCGTAGCGCCGCGCCCAGCGGAAGAGTAGCACCACGGTGAGCAGCAGGGCCACCAGGCTCGGCAGCTTGATGATCGCTCGTGTCACGGCAGGTAGCGGCTCATAATATTCGCCGCCGAACAGCGGCACGAGCGGGGCGAGCAGCCGCAGGATGTAGAGCCGGAAGGGCATGTAATCGGCGCCGAAGGTGAAGGCCTCAGCGAAGCCGCCCCGCATCAGAAAGCCCATGCGCCGCGCCGAGAGCTCCAGATCGCCCACCGGGTCGGGCGCACCAAGCCAGGGCAGGCAGAGAGCCAGAGCCAGCAGCAGCAGCCCGCCGAGCGCCAGACGGTCGCGCCCTGTGAGAGCGAGCGGCTGCGGCGGCGCGGGCGGCAGCGGTGGCCAGAGCCGCTCGATCGCCAGCGCGCCGAGGGCAGCCACCCCCCCGAGGGCCAGCAGACCGCTGAGCAGGCCGTAGCGCCAGAGCCCCGCCGCCTGCCAGGCGCTCATAGCTCCCTGCAGCGCGAGCAGCGCAGCCGCCGCCGCGGGCGCGCCAAAGCCCGCCCGGCGCAGCAGGCCGTACCCACCCACGCTGGCGAACAGCAGCGCGGCCTGTAGCCCGAGGGGGGCAGGGCCGTCGCCCGCGACGCTGACCTGATGGAGCACGACGCCTAGTTGGCGCCCCCCAATCTCCACCGTCGGCGACTCGAACGCTAGCGTCGCCCGCTCGCCGGGCTGCGCCGGCGCCAGCAGCCCGTAGCTTCGCAGACCCGGCTGCACGGTAAATGAGGCCCTGGTACCGCCGACAGTGAGCGTGAGCGGGGTAGCTGTGTCCAGGCCGCTGGAGAGGCTCAGGCGCAGGTAGAGCGGGCCGCCGGGGTTCGCCGGCGCCACACTCGCCGTGCCGCTCGTCCAACGGAAAGAGCCGGGCCGATCGACCAGCGGCTCGAGCTCGTGGAAGCCGCGAGTCGGCAGCATCACCGGCAGCGCCTCCACATCGTAGGCGATGAAGCGATGGCCACGGTAGGCGAGGCCGAGCCACAGCGGCGCGGCGGCAAGCAGCAAGGCCAGGGCAAGCAGATCGGGGAGCAGGCGGCGCATAGCGGGGCGATTATAGCACGGCGCGCGCAACAGAGCCGCCCCAGCAGCGCTGCGCAGGCGCCCTGCCGGAGCGGTCGCTCGATTGGCCCGCGCCCCGCAGTTATAGAGCACCGCAGAGGTCTCTCGGTATGGAGCAGTGAAGGCGGCCACGAGGGGCCGCCTTCTCAGGGATACCCACAGGCCGGTATCCGAGCTACAACTGTGGTTGCACCTAGAAGATCGATCGCTGGTAAACCCAGTATGCGTCGATCTCCTCATCGCCGGTGGGCATGTAGGCGAAGGCGGCGGCCAAGCCGGCGAGCCCGCGCTTGCAAGCAGCGATGAGCCACGAGCCCAGCGCAGTCACAAGGCCGGCGCTGGGGGCGAGCGCTTCCGTCAGCTCGGAGTCAGCACGCTCCGCCTCCAACAGGCTCGCCTGCAGCAACAGGTTCGTCTCGTACTCGTAGAGGTAGCTGTCAGGCATGAACATCGCGCGTCTCCTTCGGCTTCGTAGATGACTGTTCGCTGCACCTACTGTAGCGCGAAGGGTGCGCTTGGGCATCAGGAAAACTACGGGAGCGCGATACGTATCCGCCGCTCCCAAGCTGTGAGCTTGGGGCGGAGCTAGCGGCACTTGGGAGCTCAGGCCGGCGAGCGCCAAGGGGTTTCTTCGCTCGGGCCATAGCCCGGGGCAGCCCGCATCGCCTGCTCGGCCCGCTCCCAAGCCTGGTGGAGATCGGCGGCGGGGTCGCGAATCCCTAGCCCGACCGCGGCGCGGACGCCGGCCCGCTCCAGAGCCTCCCGCAGCCGCCCGACGAACGCCTCCGCCGCGTCGCGCTTGCATTCCACGCCAAGAATAGAGAAGCTTCGCTCACCCACGCGGGCGATGATATCGGGGGTACGCACCTTGTGGCGAAGCAGCTGCCCGGTATGGATCAGGAGCGCGTCGCCGGTTAGGACGTCGGGGCCAGCCCCGAGCGATGCGTCCGGGGCGAGCGCAATACTCACTACACAGGCCGGATGGCCATAGCGCCGGCAGCGGGCCTCCTCGCCGGTGAGCAACGTGTCCCAGCCGCGCCGGTTGTAGAGCCCGGTCACACTATCGGTGAGCGCCTCGGCCCGGGCCTGCTCGGCGCGCCGTTGGGCGGCGCTGGCGGCCAGTTCG
>DAOUGF010000821.1:0-11457 GCA_034429295.1 Chloroflexaceae bacterium | reverse complement strand
CGCCGGGCGAGCCGGTACTCCGTCTTCATGCGCGCTCCTCGAAGCTGATTGTTGTCGCATAAGTTGATCGGGCTCGATTATACCATCGGTGGATAGGGACAAGAGGACAGGGTGACAAGGTGACAAGGTGACAGGGTAACAAGGTGACAAGGTGACCGGGTGACGCCTATCGGTGCCGCAGGATGTCACCCTGTCACCCTGTCAGCGCTGGGTATACTCGCGCACCGCATCGTAGATCGCCCGCGGAGTGCCGTCGGGGGCTACGAAGTTCCAGGCGTCGGGGTAGGAGCGGGTGGAGAAGGGCGTGGAGAACTGCCAGAGGGCCACGGCTTCCAGCCAAGGGTAGCCGCGGGCCTGCTCGTAGGTGGCGATCGTCCAGCGGATGCGGTCGGCAGGGCGTACCGCCGCGCTCCAGCGGGGGTGGTCGTTGTAGCCGCCCTCGGTGATGATCATCGGCTTATCGCCGTCGCCGAAGCGGTCCATCAGCTCCCGCACGAGCTCGATGCGGCGGAAGTTGACTTTTTCGGGCGCGGGCGGGGCGTCGGGCGGCTCCTGGCCGCCGTAGGCGTGGACGGCCCACATATCGAAGAATGGGCCGGCCTCGGCGTCGTAGAGCGATGCCAGGTACTGCATGTCGTCCATGCGGGACTGGCCGTCGTCGATGGAGTTGCCGGGCGAGAGGGCGCCGGCGATCACGATGGCGTCTGGCGCCACGGCCTTGACGGCGGGGTAGACGACCTTGAGCAGCGCGGCGTAGGCGCCCGGGTCGGGCGGGCGTTCGCCCCACTCGAAACGCAGGTTCGGCTCGTTCCAGATGATCAGGTGGCGCACGCCGAGCGGGCGATAGCGGGCCGCGAAGGCGGCGACATAGGCCGCGTAATCGGCGTAATGCTCTGGGTCGAGGTAGCGATCGGTGCTGTTGGCGGGGCGGGCCCAAGCTGGCACGAGGTCGAGGCGGGCCACCACGGTGAGCCCCTGGCGGCGGGCGTGCTGGATCACCATATCGGCGCCGGCCCAGTCGTAGCCGTAGCGCGAGCGGGGCTGCACATAGGCCCAGGGGAAGAGTTCGACGATCCAGGGCGCGCCCATCTCGCGCACCTGCTCCAGCGTGCGGCGCACGTAGGCTTCATCGCCTACGCCGGTGAGCCGCGTGTGGACGCCCACGAGCGGGTTGGTGGTGCGCACAGCCTGCTGTGGCGGCAGGCTGAGGGGCCGCGGCAGGCGCGGGCCGAGGAACTGCGCGAGCAGCAGAGCGACAAAGGCGATGCCAAGGGCGAGAGCGGCTATCTTGCGCGGCATGGTCAACCATGCTATAACGGTGCAAGCCTACCCGAGCGCAGGGCGTCGTGCGCCCACAGAGAGAGCACCCAGGATGCGTGTCATTATAGCTGGTGGCGGCCCGGCGGGCTTCGTTGCGGCTCGCACCCTCGCCGAGCAAGGTCACGAGGTGCTGCTGCTCGAGAAGCGCCCCGTACCAGGCGGCAAGGTCTCCGCCTGGCAGGACGCCGACGGCGACTGGGTCGAGTCGGGCCTGCACGTCTTTTTCGGGGCCTACCACAACCTGCTCGGCTTTCTGGAGCGCTGTGGCCTCGGCGACACCTTCAACTGGAAGCCAGCCGAGATGATCTTCGCCTCGGAGCGCCACGGCCTCGCCCGGCTGCGCTTCGTGCCCTGGCTGCCCACGCCGCTCAACGGCCTGGCCGGTGTGGCGCGCTTTACGCCCCTCTCCCTCGGCGATAAGCTGCGCATGGCCCTCGGACTGATGCGCCCGATCTTCGGCGACCAGCGCTACGTGGATGCGCAGGACGGCGAGAGCTACGCCTCCTGGCACCTGCGCCACGGCATGGGCCAGCGCTCCCTCGACGAGGTGATGCATACGATGGCCCTGGCGCTCAACTTTCTGCCGGCCGACAAGGTCTCCGCCAAGCTGCCGCTCACGGCGATGCTCCACTTCGCCCACGAGAAGCGGGCCCCGCAGATGGCCCTGGTGAAGGGCTCGCCCGACACCCACATCTGGCGCCCGCTGATGCGGCAGATCGCGGAGCTGGGCGGGCGGGTCGAGCTCGGTCGCAAGGTTGTGTCGATCGTGCACGATCCCGACGAGAACCAGATCGCCGGCTTCCTGCTCGATGATGGCCAGCTGATCACGGGCGATGTCTACATCTCGGCGATGCCGGTCCACAGCCTGCGGAAGGTGCTGCCGGAAAGTCTGCGGAGCCTTCCCTACTTCGCCGATCTGCGGCACCTAAAGGGCGCGCCGGTGATCACGATGCAGCTCTTCTTCGACCGGCAGATCGCGGGGGTGGACAACCTGCTCTTCAGCGCCGGCACGCATCTGAGCGTCTACGCCGATATGGCGATGGTGGCGCCGGAGTACCACCGTGGCGGGCGGAGTATCATGCAGTTTGTGGTGGCCCCCGCCGCCGAGCTGATCCGGCTGCCCGACGAGGAGCTGGTGCGTTTTGTTCTGGACGAGTTCGTGCGCCTGCACCCGACGGCCCGCGAGGCGCGGTTACTCAAGCATACGATCGTCCGTATTCCCAACTCAGTCTATCAGGCGCTGCCGGGGGTGGATCGCTACCGCCCGGACCAGGCGAGCCCGGTGGGGAACTTCTTCCTGGCCGGCGACTTCACCCGGCAGCCGTTTCTTGCCTCGATCGAGGGCGCCACGATCAGCGCGCAGCGCTGCGTCGCCCGCATCACTGAGGCCCTTGCCCGCGGGACGATCACACCTGAACGAGGGGCGCGGCGCTCCGCCCTTTCCGTCCCGATCCTCGCCGCCAACTGAGCGCGTATCATCGCTCCAGCCCTCGAGGTTTAGCAGATGCTTGCACCTGAGTCTGTTCTCAACGACCGCTACCGGATCACCTATGTGGTGGAGGAGCGCCCCGACTGCGTGATCTACCGGGGGATCGACACCAACGACTCCCACCGGGTGCTGATCGCGTCGCTGCCCCAGCCGAGCGAGAGTGCCCTCGACGATGTGCGCCAACTCGCCCAAGTGATCGTTGGCGTGAGCGCCCCCGGCTTGCTCAGCCTGCGGGACCATTTCGCCCAGGATCTCACTTACTATCTTGTGGCCGATGACCCTGGTGGCCAGGATCTGGAGCGGGTGGCCAGGGATCGGGGCGGCCCGCTGCCCGAGAGCGAGGTGCTCAACGCGATCGAGCGCATCCTCAACGCCCTTGAGACACTCCACAGCCACACGCCGCCCCTGCTGGTGGGCGACCTGCGCTCGACCGATCTCTGGTCGTCGCTCGACGGCGGCCTCTTCCTGGCGCCCTTCGCCCTGGTCCGTCACTTCGGCAGCGATCCCTCGCCCTACCGGGCCCCGGAGTTGAACGACGCCAACGCCGAGCCCACCAGCGTCAGCGACATCTACGCCGTGGGTGCGGTGCTCTACCAGTTGCTCACGGGCTGGGCGCCGCCCACCGCCGCTCAGCGGCAGGCGGGCACGCCGCTCAACGCACCCCGCTCGCTGAACGCCCGTGTCTCCGCGCTCGCCGAGCAACTCGTGTTGCGCTCGCTCGAGCTCAAGCCGGTGAATCGCTACCAGCGGGCTCGCGAGATGCGCAGCGCTCTCGAGACGGTGAGGCTCATGGCGGGGCGGCCGCTCGGCGCCACCGCTCCAGCGCAGAGCGGCTGGAGAGAGCCGCAGCCGGAGCAGCCGCCCGCGCCGCCGCAGCCGGTGCCGCTGCCGGCACCTGAGCCAGGCAGCGCCTATGGCCCGCCACCGCCCGCGCCGCCGCCGGGTTGGGGCGGCAGCGCTCCGCAGGCCGGGCAGTACGCCGGCGCGCAGGCTCCGCCCGGCGGCTGGCAGCCAGCACCGCAGCAGGCGCCTCCGCGCCAGGGCCCGCGGGTGAGCAATGGCTGCCTGATCGCTCTTGTTGCCCTGCTCACCGTCATTGCCCTCGGCATTTGTGTGATCGGCCTCTGGCTCGTCTGGCTGATCCTGAGCAGCGGCGGGGGCCTTCCCCTGCCAGGCGCCTCGTCAATGGCCACGGCGGCGCCGGCCGGTAGCGCCAACCAGAGCGGAACCTCGCCCGGCATCCAGAGCACCGTTCAGCCTAACCCGACCGTCGAGGCGATCATTGCCGGGGGCGTGGTCTTCACCCAGACCCAGCAGATCGAGGAGGCCTCGGTCGGCGCCGTGCTCTATAGCCCCGACGGTCGGACGATCGCGGTCGGCCTTGGCGGCGAGATCTTGCTGCGCGACGCCGAGAGCCTGGACCCGCGGACGAGCCTGAGCGGCCACGAGAACAATGTCAGCGCCCTGGCCTTCTCGCCCGACGGGGCGGTACTGGCGACCGGCGCCCAAGGGGATAATGCGGTGCGGCTCTGGGATGTGGCGGCGGGCAGCGAGTTGCGCCGCCTCGAGGGCCACACCGGCTGGATCCGCAGCCTCGCCTATTCGCCCGACGGCAGCATCATCGCTTCAGGCAGCACCGACCAGACGATCATCCTGTGGGACGCGGCCAGCGGCCGGCAGTTGCGCACCCTGGAGGGCCACAACGACTTCCTCGGCAACATCGCCTTCAGCCCCGACGGAACTCGCCTGGCCTCGGCCTCCCGCGACGGCACCGCGCGGCTCTGGGATGTGGCGAGCGGCGAGCAGGTGAGCGACTTTAGCTTCACGGCGCCCACCGACCCCAACACGAACGCTCCCTACTGGCTCACCGGCGTGAGCTTCAGCCCTGATGGGGAGCTGATCGCCGTCGGCTCGACCAGCGGCAGCATCTATCTTCTCGATAGCGCCACCGGCCGCCAGGAGCGCGAGCTCCAGGGCCATAGTGGCTGGGTGGTCATCCGCGGCGTGAGCTTTAGCCCGGACGGCAGCCTGCTCGCGAGCGCTAGCCTCGATGGGACCGTGCGTCTCTGGAACCCCCGCAGCGGCGCGGATCGCGGCACGCTCCAGCAGAGCTTCCAGCTGCTCGGCCTGGCGTGGGCTCCCGATAGCGATTACCTTGTGACCAGCAGCGATACGGCCGGCAACGTCGCGGTATGGGATGTGAACCGCCAGGAGGTGGCGCGGACGGCGATTATCGCTCAGGGAGCCGTGACCGCCCTCGCCTATTCCGACACGGGCGCGCTGCTCGGCACGGGCGGCGCCAACGGCTCGGTGAAGGTCCATATCCTCGATGACGGCCGCGCCATCCCGCTCACTGGCGGGGCGCCCTCCAGCCAGTACATCGGCTTCATCAGCGACACGCAGCTCGTGGCCGTGAGCGATGGCTTCAAGGTGATGGTGGTCAACCTCACCGGCAACCCCGGCCCGCAGCAGCTTGAGGGCCTCGACAGCCGGGCGCTCACCTTGGCGGTGAGCCGCGACCGCCGCCTGATCGCCGCGGGGAACGAGCAGGGCGAGATCGTGCTCTGGGATGCGACAACGCTTGATGAACTGCGGACGCTCCGCGGCCTCGGCGGGCCGGTCTATGGCCTGGCCTTCAACCGCGACGGCTCCCAGCTCGCGGCTTTTACCAATGAACCCCCCGATCGGCCCAAGGCCGTTATCTGGGATGTGCAGAGCGGCAACACACGAACAACCTTCAGCGGCCACAGCGGGCCGATCACGGCGATCGAGATGCCGGCCGGACGCGACTGGGCGGCGAGCGCGAGCTTCGACGGCACGCTGAAGTTCTGGAGCACAGCCAACGGCGACGAGGTGCGTAGTATTCGGGTCGAGCCGGGACAGGGATGGTATAGCAGCATCGCCTTCTCGCCTGACGGGGCGCTGCTGGTGACCGGCACGCTCTCTGGCGAGGTTGAGTTCTGGAACGTTGCGAGCGGCGAGCGTCTCAGCAGCGTCGAGCTGATGGGCGGCACGATCCTGGCGCTGGCCTTCCGGCCGGACGGCGGCCAGGTGGCTGTGGCCACTCGCGACGGCGGCGTGTTCTTGCTGGGGCCGGCCGCCTGAGGATCGCGGCCCGCCAGGGAGTGCGCTGTTGTCCGAGCATCCTCAGACGACCTCAATATCCTCTGCAGAGGCGATCGAGAGTGCCGGCGGCGCCGCGACGATGTGGGCGTCGCTCCGGCGTCTGCGCCTCACGACCATGCGCTGGGCGGTGGGGGGGTTCTGCACCATTATCGGCGCGCTGATGCTGATCGTGCCCCACCAGTTCATCGCGCCGACATTGGCCTTCGTCCGCCCGATCCTGCCCTGGTCCGGTATCGCCGTGCTGATGGCCGGCGCGGGGCTCCTGCTCGCGGCGATGCTACGGCTGCGCCGCAGCCTGCTCGCCCTTGCCCATGGAGCTTGCGGCGCGCTACTGCTGCTCTTCGCCATCCCGCTCTTGCGTGCCGGCAGCCTCGCCGGCGGCCCGATCTACCTCTCCCTCGGGCTCGGCACCATCCTCAGCGGCCTCCTGGCCCTTGACGAGCGGCAACAGCCGGCGGATGAGAGCGGCGACTTCTTCGCTTTGGTGATGGGCGTCTGCGCCTCCTCCGTCGGCGGGATCATGCTGGCGATACCCGGCCAATTCGTGAGCTCGATCTACGACGGCATTCGCCCCGGGCTATGGCTGTTCGGCTGGGTGTATCTGCTCGGCGGCCTGGTTCTGAGCTTCATCCAGTTCGCGCCACCGCGCCAGCTCTGGCGCTTCTGGTTGCCCCACGCGGTGATCGGGATCGCCTTTCTGTGCTACATGATGCTGGTCTCGTTCCCCACAGGAGGGATCACCGGCATCATCTTCTACGGCGGCTTTGGCCTGCTGCTCCTGCTGTTGCCATGGGTGGGCACGGCCCTGGCCCGGCTCGACGTCTCGCTGCTGCGGGTGCGCCTTAGCCTGACGCTCGTCGTCGCCGTCGCCATCCCGCTCACCGTGGTGGTTGCCCTGATCACCGCACAGCAGGAGCCGCTCGTCCTGGCGCAGACGCGGGCGAGCCGGGAGTTGCTTGCCTCCTCGGTGGCGCACGGCATCACCGACTATATGCGGCTCCACCATAACGCCGTTGTCGCTCTGGCTGGGGAGCCGGGCCTGCTCGCCCGCTCGCCCGCCGCTCAGCAGGCCCGCCTTGAGCAGGTGCTCGCCGCCTACCCAGACTTCTTCGCCTGCGGGACCTTTGCTGCCGATGGTAGGGGCCTGGCACGCAGCGACGGGCGCCTGCCCGACTCCGACGCTGGCGTCCTAGCCTTCCCGGAGCTCCGCGGCGAAGAGGCCGCCTTTGAGCTCAGGCGCACCGCCACAGGGAAGCCGCTGGCGGTCTTCGCCGCGCCGGTCTTCGAAGAGGGCAGTTTCGCGGGGGTGGTCTCCTGTGGCCTGGGAACAGACCATATCTCGACCGCGCTCGATCAGCTGCCGTCGATCGGGAACCGCAATGTCTACTTGGTTGACACCGCGGGCCGAGTGATAGTCTCGATGGGCGATCGGATCCCGGCCTTCGCCGATCTGACCGACCAGCCGCCGGTGCAGGCCCTGCGTGGGGCGACCGAGCCCGGCACGGTGCGCTTTGGGCCGCTCGAGGAGGAGATGATGGCGGGCTACGCGCCGCTCGCCGAGTTCGGTTGGGGGGTGGTGGTCGAGCGGCCGCTCGCCGACGACCTCAGGGGTGTGCGTAGTGCTCGCGAGTTGGCCTTCGGGCTGCTCATTCTGGCGATCTCACTGGCGGCCTTCGCCGGCATCTTCGTGGCCAACCGCTTCATCGCGCCGCTCAACGCGCTCGCCAGCGCTGTCACGCGCTTTGCTGCGGGCGACGCCGGTGCGCCGCTCCCCCACCAGAGCGTCAATGAGGTTGCCCGCGTCTCGGCTGCCTTCGACCAGATGCGGCGCGAGCTCAGCATCGCCGCCGCCGCTCGCGAGGAGGCGATCAGCCAGCGCGACAGCTTCTTCTCGGTGGCCGCCCACGAGCTCAAAACACCACTCACGGCCCTGCTCGGCCAGGCGCAGCTGCTGCAGCGGCGGGCGCGCCGGGATGGCATCACAGACGAGCGCAATCGCCGCTCGATCGATGTGATCGCGGCGCAGGCCGAGCGGCTCAGCAGGCTCATCAACGACCTGCTCGATATCAGCCGGCTGCAGCAGGGGCACCTCACCCTCGCGCGAGAGCGGATGGACTTCGTCGCCCTTGTCAACGAGGTCGTCGATGAGATATACCCGACGGTCGAGCACCAGAGCATCAGCTACGCGAACCTCGCCGCCGAGCCGCTCATGATCTACGGCGACCCGCTCCGCCTCGAGCAGGTGCTGCACAACCTGATCAACAACGCCCTCAAATACAGCGGCAAGGGCGATGAGGTTTCCATCCGCGTCGAGCGTGATGGGCCTTGGGCCAAGGTTCAGGTGAGTGATACGGGCATCGGCATCCCGGCCGACGCGCTGCCGCGCCTCTTCGAGCGCCACTACCGCGCGCCAAACGTCGTCGCGGGACAGATCAGCGGGATGGGTGTGGGGCTCTACATCGTGCGCGAGATCGTCGCCATGCACGGCGGCAAGGTGGAGGCGCAGAGCGTGGAAGGTGAGGGCAGCACCTTCTCGGTGATGCTGCCCCTCGCCGATAGCTGAGCGGCGCCCTACTCGCCCATCGCCCGCAGATACTCCAGGTCGAACTGCCAGAGCAGGCCCTCCGCCTGCGCGTACGGGCCGGGGGTGTAGGCCCGCGAGCTCACCCCGAGCTGCGAGAGCTCGCAGACGTGCCAGTCCTGGCGGTTGGTCATATCCCAGAACTCCACCGCGTCGGAGGGATCGAAGCCGGGCGCCGCCATGGTCGCGGGGTCGAAGTACCACTCGCAGACCACGCGGGTGTGGCCGGGGCCGGCGGGCCAGAGGGTGTGGGCCATCACGTAGTCGGGGTGCAGGCTGAGCAGCAGGTTGGGGAAGAGGGCGTAGTAGTAGACGCGGCGCAGGTCCTCGCCGCTGAGCGTGCCGAGGGGCGGGCGGCCCGTGGCGCCCCCGACGGTCATACTGTCGTGGTTCAGATCCATGTAGCCGCCGAGGAAGGGCCCCTCGGTCAGATCGTTGCGCCCGCTTTGCCAGGGGGAGAGCTCCACCAGGGCAGGGTGGATGAGCGGGCAGTGGTAGCACTCGGAATAGTTCTCGACGATCAGCTTCCAGTTGGCGGCCACCTCGTAGACGATCTGCGCGCCGCGGCGCAGGCCGGCCACGCCCCAGGCGGCGAAGCGCTCCAGCACCGGCGCGAAGGCGATCTCGAACGGCTCGGGCTGCTCGGCCATGTTCACGAAGACGAAGCCCTCCCACTCGGCCACGGCGGCTGAGCGCAGCGGCCAGTCGGCCTTCTGGAAGCCCGGCGAGTCCTGCATGTGGCGGGCGGCCAACAGTCGGCCGTCGAGGCTGTAGGTCCAGGCGTGGTAGGGGCACTGGATCGTCTCGCGGAAGCGGCCGTGGGGCTCCTCGCACATGCGCGTGCCGCGGTGCCGGCAGACGTTGAAGTGGGCGTGCAGCCGCCCCGCGCCGTCGCGGACGACGATCAGGCTCTCGCCGGAGAGCTCCACCAGGAAGTAGCCGCCGGGCTCGGCGGCCTGCTCCCCACGGCCCACGCAGATCCAGCGCTCGCCGAAGATCCGCGTCTGCTCGGCGGCGTACACCTCCGGCGCGGTGTAGTAGCGGCCTGGCAGGGTGTAGGCCGCTGTGGGGATGGATGCTTTGACGAAGCTTGTCATAGGCACGCCTCTTGCTCCTGCTCGCGGGGGATATTGGCGCAAGCTTACCCGTGCCCGCTGAATCCTGTCAAGGCTGCGCCGAGCGCGGGCCTGCGCAGCGGTATAATGGACAGGAAGATCGTGGATTTTGGTGCAGACCGCAACTCCACGGGAGGAGCAGCTGATGTTCGACGCCTTCAAGAAGAAGCATGATCGCACCCCAGCCGGCCAGGAAGGGCGCGTGCCGCCCGGCCAATACGTCACCGCGAAGTTCCCGGTGCTCCACTACGGCAGTGTGCCCACGTACCGCGATCTGGAGCGCACCTGGGACCTGCGGGCCTGGGGGGAGATCGAGGAGCCCGTCAGGCTGAGCTTCGCCGAGTTTCGCGCCCTGCCTACCGTGGAGATCGTCACCGACATCCATTGTGTCACCCGCTGGAGCAAGCTCGACACGCGTTGGGAGGGCGTGCGCTTCAGCGACTTCCTGCAGGCCATCCCGCCGCTCAAGCCCAGCGCCAAATTCGTGATCGCCCACTGCGAGCAGGGTTTCACAGCCAATGTGCCGCTTGAGGTACTGATGCATCCCGACGCCTTGCTCGCCTACAAGTACGAGGGCGAGGAGCTGACGCCGGAGCACGGCTACCCGCTACGGCTGCTCACCCCCGGCAAGTATTTCTGGAAGAGCGCCAAGTGGCTGCGGGGCCTCGAGTTTCTCGCCGAGGATCGCCTCGGCTTCTGGGAGCGCTACGGCTACAACAACAACGCCGACCCCTGGAAGGAAGAGCGCTACGCGGAGTAATGCAGAGCGGCGCCGCAGGCGCACTTTTGCGTACTTTTGCGTATTGGATTCATTATGGAGTGGCCAACCACCATCGAGGCGGCCGTAGCCGTACAGCAGGAGCTCCGCTCGCAGGTGCGGGTGGAGGACGACTTCGGCACGCCGCGGACGGTGGCCGGCGTGGACGCGGGGTTCGAGGAGGAGGGCGCCATCGCTCGTGCCGCCGTCGTGGTGCTGAGCTTCCCCGAGCTCAAGCCGATCGACTACGCCCTTGCCCGCGCCCCCGTAACCTTCCCATACGTGCCGGGCTTCCTCTCCTTCCGCGAGGCGCCGGCGCTGCTTGACGCCATCGCGATGCTGCGCACGCGCCCCGATCTGCTGATCGTTGATGGGCAGGGCATCGCTCACCCGCGGCGGCTCGGCATCGCCAGCCACATCGGCGTGCTCAGCGACCTGCCAAGCATCGGCTGCGCCAAGTCGTTGCTCACGGGCCGCCACGACGAGTTGCCCGATGAGCGGGGCGCCCGCGTGCCGCTCACCCATTACAAGGAGCAGATCGGCTGGGCGCTGCGCACCCGCCCCGGCGTCAAGCCCGTCTTCGTCTCGCCGGGCCACCGGGTGGGCATGGCCGCCGCCGCCGACCTGGTGATGGCCTGCGTCACCCGCTACCGCCTCCCAGAGACCACTCGCTACGCCCACAACCTCGCCTCCCACGGCACTATCCCTCTGTAGCCTTTCGCGGTTTTCGTCCCTTTCGCGTCTTCGTTTCGCGTCTTCCCTTTCGCCTCTTCGCAGTTTCGTTTCGCGTTTTTTGCGGCGAAGCTTAGGCGCTGCGCGCCGTCTTGCGACCCGCGTCTATCGCGATCCAACCCCCATAATTTGACACACCCCCGCCCCGGTGTTATACTTCCTTATCGCCGCGCCCTCGCGTGTGCTGCATCACTGTGTGCCGCGCCGGCCCCACTCTAAGGCGTAGCCCAAGCTGCGACCAGAGAAAGGCCCGGATATTATTTTGTCTGAGAGTACTACATAGGTCTGATAGAGCGTCTGAGACGCAGGAGTGCTGGATGCCGACTATCAATCAGCT
>DAOUGF010000820.1:0-15354 GCA_034429295.1 Chloroflexaceae bacterium | reverse complement strand
ACCGCTTGGGCACGCCGCAGGCCGAGGATCTGCTGGTCTACGAGCGCCCCGACGCGCCGGAGCTTGGCTTCCGCCCGCACATCAGCGACGACGGCCGCTACCTGTTCCTGCACGTCTGGCACGGCACCGACCCGACGAACCGGGTCTATTACCGGCCTTTGGCGAGCGACGGCGACTTCGTGCGGCTGCTCGATGCGAACGACGCCGGCTACGAGCTGATCGAAACGATCGGTGACACCGCCTACTTCCACACCGATCTGGACGCGCCGCGGGGGCGCATCGTCGCGATCGATCTGAGGCGCCCGGAGCGGGAGCACTGGCAGGAGATCGTGCCGGAGGACGAGGCGCCGATCGCCTTCACGAAGCTGATTGACGGGAAGCTTGTGGTGGCGCGCCTGCGCGACGTCAAGCACACCGTCGAGCTGTACGATCCCGAGGGAGCGCCCCTCGGCGCGATCCCACTGCCTGTGATGGGCACGATCAGCGGCTGGAGCGGCAGGTCGGGCGACCGCGACATGTATCTGGGCCTTACCTCGTTCCTCACGCCCGCCACGATCTACCGCTACGACTTCGCCGGCGCAACGCTGGAGACCGTGCGAGCGCCTGCGCTGCCGCTCCCGGTGGAGGAGTTCGAAGTGCGGCAGGTGTTCTACCCATCGAAGGATGGGGCGCGCATCCCGATGTTCCTGGTGCATCGCAAAGGCCTGGAGCTGAACGGCAACAACCCGACGCTGCTCTACGGCTACGGCGGCTTCAACATCAGCCTGACGCCGCAGTTCTGGGCCGCGCGGCTCTACTGGGTGGAGCGGGGCGGCGTGTTCGCCGTGGCGAACCTCCGCGGCGGGAACGAGTACGGCGAGGAGTGGCACCAGGCGGGGATGCTTGAGCGCAAGCAGACGGTCTTCGACGACTTTATCGCCGCGGCCGAGTGGCTGGTGGCAGAGGGCTACACCAGGCCCGAGCGGCTGGCGATCGCGGGCGGCAGCAATGGCGGACTGCTGGTGGCGGCGTGCATGCTGCAGCGACCAGAGCTATTCGGCGCGGTCCATTGCGCGGTGCCGGTGCTCGATATGCTGCGCTACCATCGCTTCACGGTGGGGCGCTACTGGGTGGGCGAGTATGGGAATGCCGAGGCGAGCGCGGAGCAGTTCCGCTTCATGCTGGCCTACTCGCCGCTGCATAACGTGCGGGAAGGGGTGAGATACCCGCCCATCCTGCTCACCACCGCCGACACCGACGACCGGGTGGTGCCGGCCCACGCCTACAAGTTCACCGCGACCCTTCAGCACGCCGATAGCGCCAGCCAGAACGCGGTCTATCTCCGGGTGGACGTGAAGGCGGGGCACGGCGCGGGCAAGCCGACGGCGAAGCTGATCGAGGAGCAGGCGGATGTGTACGCGTTTCTCTTTGAGATGCTGGGGGTGTGAATCAGAATGCAGCATGCAAAATGCCGGAGCCATTTTGCATGCTGCATTCTGCGACGAGTGAGCTATGTGGTTCTAGGTAGTTGTGCAGTTCGGAAATGGGATGACGACAGGCCACGGCCGGACAAGTTGCGGGCGGTCGTCGGTCGTCTGTCGTCGGTCGTCCCTACCAGCCACTCACCTGTGGAAAGCTGCACTAGCGAAGCTCGTACGTCACCTGGATGCGGGCGGTGATCACCTGCTCGCCGGCCTGCATCGGCACGGAGGCCATATCCTCAGCCATCGCACGGCCCACCCCCGGCATGGGCACCACGGGGCCGGAGCCGATGTTCTCGCTGACCACCAACACGCCGCCGAGCTGGGCCCCGGCAACCTTGGCGAGCTGCTCCGCCCGCTCGAGAGCGTTGGCCATGGCGGCCTCCCGGGCCTGGGCCTCGGCCGCCTTCGGGTCGCTGACGCCAAAGCTGATACCGTAGACGCGGTTAGCGCCGGCCTGCACCACCTGGTCGAGCAGAGTACTCGCCTGAGCGAGGTCGCGGATCGTGACGCTCACCATGTTGCTCACGGTGTAGCCGTTGACGGTGCGGCCGTCGTTGTCGTAGGTGGCGTAGATGTTGAAGCCGGTGGTCTGGATGTCACGGTCCTCCACGCCGAGCTGCTTCACCTGATCGATGATCGCCTGGGCCTGGGCGTTGTTCTGGGCCAGGGCCTCCTGGGTGGTCGGCGCGGTCGTTTCCACACCGATCTGCACCGTGGCCATATCGGGGGCCACGCGGCTCTCGCCGGCGCCCACCACGGTCACCTGGCGCAAGCCGGTCACGCCGACGTTCTGGGCCGCGGCGGTGGTGGGGCGGACGAACGCAAAGCCGGCGATGGCGCCGAGGGCCAGCACGGCGATCAGCAGGGCGCCGGCGAGAACGCCCACAAGTGTCGAGTTGCGGTTCTCCATCGTTGTACTCCCTATCGTCGTTGAGCATCTACGCGGCGCCGTGGGTGCCGCTCACAATGCTAACGTCGGAGCGCGCCGCGGAGTTCCGACAAGCGATGTTGGCGAGGCGACGCCCAACGACGAAGGGCCGAGGACCACCACTCAAGGCTTGGCCCTCGGCCCCTGGCGCACGATGGAATTCAGCCGTTCTCGCTAGCCACCCACCACTGCCGGGGCGAGGCGGCCCTGCAGCGCCCGTAGCGCGTCGGCGCGACCCTGCGCGAAGAGGCGCTCGTGGTTGGCTTCCTCGTAATCCACGATCCAGTCGAGGGGCATCGGGCGCTCCGGCGCGATCACGATCGGCATGGCGATCGGCCGTGGCGCCGGCCCCGGCGGCTCGATCCCTGCCTCCCGCAGGCGCGCCACCGCCTCGGCGAGACGGTTACGCTGCTCCAACAGCTCGAAGGCCACCCGATACGAGGCCAGCAGAGCCCAGTCCAGGGTGAGGGTGAGGGCCTGTGGCAGATCCTGCGGGAGCTCGGCGATCCCGGCCGTGTCCGCCGTGGCGCTCCAGGGCGTCATCATCACCACGATGATCTCCACCTCCTCGTCGCCGGCCAGGTCGATCACCGGGTCGAGCGGCGTATTCGCCAGCACCGCGCCGTCCCAGTACTTCCCCTCGCCCAGGCTCGTCCAGGGGTAGACCACCGGGATGCTGGAGGAGGCCATCAGGTGGTCCATCCCGATCTGGTCGGCGGGGCGGCCGTGGAAGGGACGATTGCAGAAGATCTGCAAGGCGCCGCTCTGCAGCTCGGTGGCGGCGATTAGCAGGGCCGGCGCGTCGGGGCTATTCACCCGGTCGAACTTCATCCAGCCGGCCAGGGTGCGCCGCCAGGGGGTGGTGTCGAGCAGGCTGCGAAACGGCCGCGCGCGGAACAGCTCACCGAGACGGCCCAGGAGGCTCTGGGCGCTCTGCTCACGCTCGGCGGGAGGCAGCTCGTCGCTCACGCCGCCGTGAGCCGCGGAGGTGAGCACGCCGCGGAGCAGGAAGCGCATCAGCGGGCGCACCACAGGCGGAAGATCGTCCGAGAGCCGGTGCACGTCCTCGGTGTGCATGTGCATCCAAGCCGACCGCAGCTGGCTCACGGTGAGGCCGGAGGCCAGGGCGGCCGCGTTGATCGCCCCGATCGAGGTGCCGGCGAGAATATCGGGGCCGCGGCCGTCCTCCATCCAGCCGAGCTCGACGAGGGCCGCGATCACGCCAACATGGTAGGCGCCGCGGGCGCCGCCGCCGGAGAGCACGAGGGCCTTTTTCATATCGTTTGCTCCGCAGGTCGGTTTTGCTTCATCATTGGGATGGCAGCGCCATCGCCTGTTGACAATAACGATCCGGCCCCATCAGATTGCAGCTCGGCGCCCCAGAATCCGGTATCCTGGCACCATGATCCTGACGACAAGGAGGAGCTGATGGAGCACCGACTGCTTGGGCGCACCGGGGTGCGGGTGGCGCCGCTCTGTATCGGCACGATGAACTTCGGCCATCCCACGCCGGAGGACGAGGCGGCGCGGATCATCGACCGGGCCCTGGACGCGGGGGTGAACCTTTTCGACACGGCGAACAGCTACAACGCCGGCGAAAGCGAGGCGATCATCGGGCGAGCCCTCGCCGCCAGCGGCAGGCGCCACGAGATGGTGCTCGCCACCAAGGCCCACTTCCCCACCGGTCCCGGCCCGAACGACCGCGGCAATTCGCGGCTGCATCTCATGCGGGCTTGCGAGGATTCGCTGCGCCGCCTGCGCACCGACTACATCGACCTCTACCAGATCCACCGGCCCGATCCCGATACCCCAGTTGAGGAGACCCTGGCGGCCCTCAGCGATCTGGTGCGGCAGGGCAAGGTGCGCTATGTGGGCTGCTCAACTCACCCGGCCTGGCGGGTGATGGAGGCGCTGATGGTGAGCGAGCTGCGGGGCCACGTCCGCTACGTCTCCGAGCAGCCGCCCTACAACCTGCTCGACCGACGGATCGAGAACGAGCTCGTGCCCCTCTGCCGCGCCTATGGCCTGGCGATCATCCCCTGGTCGCCGCTGGCTCAGGGCCTGCTGGCCGGGCGCTACGCTGATGCCCGCGACGTGCCGGCCGACTCGCGGGCCGCGCTGCGGGGCGGCATCTACGCCGAGCGAGTGACGCAGGCCGGCATTGAGGTTGGCCGGCGCTTCGTAAGCCTCGCCCGCGAGCACGGCATCGATCCGGCGCAACTCGCGCTGCTCTGGGTGAAAGATCAGCCGGGCATCACCGCGCCGATCTTCGGCCCACGCACCCTGGCCCAACTCGAGAGCGCGCTGCCCGTGCTTGAGATGACGCTCAGCGACGAGCTACGGCGCGCCTGCGACGAGCTGGTGCCGCCCGGCAGCTTCGTGGTTAACTTCCACAACACCGCAGGGTGGATGCTGCAACGGGTCTAACTAGAACCACATCTGTCGCTCGGAACGTACGGCCGAAGCATTCGCCCAGACAGCGCCCATACCACACGAGCGACCTGGGGGCGAATGCTTCAGCCCTACGGATCTACCGGAAGATTTCCGCGGCTCTACATAGTGGCTGTACGGCGTAGTCCGTACAGCTTATTGGGCTATGCGACCCGCTCCCGCTCGCGCCAGAGCTTGCCATTGCGGATGCGCGTCCAGAGCACCGGCAGCCACCAGGGGTGATCGTTGCTCACGGCGGCGCGGGCGGTAGCGAGAGCGTAGTCGATCGAGCCCTCGCGGCGCAGCATGCGGAAGAAGATCGGCATGATCGCGTGCAGGGTGGCCATCGGCACGCTCCCGCTCATCGCGATCACCGCGCCGATGCCGGCTTGGGCCAGCAGGGCGCCGACCGGCAGCGCCGCCTGAGCGTCGTGGGGCTGACCGGCGCTCTGGCAGGCGGCAAGGACCACCAGGGATGGGCGACGCAGCAGGCGCTGGATGCGGGCGGCCAGCACCTGGGCCGGAACACGGGAGGCGTTGCCCCGCTCGTCCTCCAGCCAGAGGTACGACTCGCCGTTATAGACCGTGCCGTGACACACCAGATAGAGGATCGCGTGGTCGTCGGTGAGCTGCTCTACAAGAGCGGGCAGAGTGGCTCGCCGGCGCCCGGCCCGCCCATCCAGCGTGGTGAGCGGGATGCCATCGAGAGCCAGGCGGGCCTGCTGCACCTGGCGGGCGGTATCGATCGGCTCCAGCCCGTAGACGGCAAGGTCCACGGGATTAGCCACCGCCACCAGGGCGCGCACCTGCTCCCTGCTGCTCATACGAGGCAGCGGCAGCGCGGTGCTATCCACCGCGCGGCTGAAGAGGATGCGCTCCTCCAGGCAGAGGACCTGCCTGGTGATCGGGTCCTGCAGCGCCTCCCAGCAGAGTGTGTGCAGCTCCGTCGCCTCGGCCTCGAGCCGCATGCGCATGCGCAGCGGGATCATCAGGCTGTCGACATAGGAGAGGGCGGTGCGCCAGGCGCGCATGATGGCGGCATTGCCAAACAGACATTCACTGAGCAGCTGGCCGTACTGCTCAATGTCCAGTGCCGCGGCATACAGGGCCGCGAAGTCGAGATTGATCGGCTCGCCATGGGCGAGGATCAGGGCAGTGCAATCTTCTCCTGCCTGAAAGCGCACATCAACAATGTGGCCCTCACTGCTACGGAAGACAGCGATCTCCAGCTCAGCGTAGTCCATTGTCGCCGATCCCCGCACTACAACGAGAGAAGGAAGGGGAACGTAAAAGTGTCCGCTGTGCCCATCCTGCTGGCGTTGCCTCGTGGTGCTAGGTCCTCTTCTACTATTACTACTCCGGGTAGTATACAGAACTAAAGTATAAAATGATGTCGTTACCAGGTCATGTCCATTTCTAACAAAGAGTATTATGGCATTATTTAAAAAAGTGTAGCAGCACGGATGGACCGATCGCAGAGAAATTCTATCGCCACCAACCCTTTAACAGCACAGATGAGCGCCCATTAAGGGTGCTATAGCCTTACCAGGCGCCCTGCAGCAGCACGGATGAGCCGATCACTAATTGCGCGAGCGATCCCCTGCTCGCCAAAATCACGGGCCAAAATCAGGTCGGGGCGGCGAGTGTCAAGGGCCCGTAGCGCTGCATAGAGCCGGCTGGCCACGGCGGCAGGCTTGGCGGCAGGGCCCAGCGGCTCGATATCGGCGCCCATACCGGAGAACAGCACGATATCCTCATTGGGGATGAGCAGGCCAACCCGCCGCCCCGCGGCGATCTCGGCGGCGGCCCGCGCCCGCAGCCAGGCCCGAGCCCCCTCCGGCGGGCCGATGACCAGCCAGAGCGGTGTGTCGGGGGCGTAGTGACGATCGAGCAGGCCCGGCGAGCGCAGCGGGCCTGCCTCGCGCCCGCCTACGGCCACCTCGCCCAGCAGGGCGCGCAGCTCCTCGAGGCTAACGCCGCCAGGCCGCAGTAAGGTGGGCACAGGGGTGGTCAGATCCAGCACCGTGGACTCCACGCCAATCGTGGCCGGGCCGCCGTCCACCAGGCCGTCGATACGCCCCGCCAGATCAGCGAGCACGTGCTGGGCGGTGGTCGGGCTTGTGTGGCCGAAGCGATTCGCGCTCGGCGCGGCCACCGGCGTGCCGGCTGCAGCGATCAGCTGGTGGGCCAGGGGATGGGCCGGCACCCGCACAGCCACCGTATCGCCGCCAGCCGTGACGCCCGGGGGCAGATCGGGCGCCCGCGGCAGGATGAGTGTGAGCGGGCCGGGCCAGAAGGCTGCCGCCAGCGCCTCCGCGGCCGGCGGCAACGCCTTCGCCACCTGCGGCAGGTCGGCCATGTCCGCCAAGTGGACGATCAGGGGGTCGTGGGCGGGGCGGCCCTTGGCGGCAAAGATCGCGGCGACCGCCGCGGGGTTGAGGGCGTCGCCGCCAAGCCCGTACACCGTCTCGGTGGGGAAGGCCACCAGCCGGCCCGCCCGCAGCAGTGCGGCCGCCGCCGCAATGCCAGCTTCATCCGGCGCGAAAATCTGGGTAGATATGCTCATGACGCATCATTATACGAGAAGCGCCCCAATGCCACTACCCGGCGCCGCCCGCCCAACCACAGTCGCCCAAACCGTAAGGCCGAAGCATTCGCCTCATAGCACTGGCGTGGCACGCGCTGTCTGTGGCAAATGCTTCGGCCCTACGGCCTTACCGAGTGATATAGAGCGAGAGAGCTCTCCTATCGCGCTCAACCCGTGTAGCGCACGCGGAAGATCCGTCCGCTCAGGTCGTCGCTCACCAGCAGGCTGCCGTCCGGGGCCACCAGCAGCCCGGCCGGCCGCGCCCAGGCGTCGCTGCCGATCACGAAGCCCCGCAGCAGATCTTCCTGGGCCACGGGCTGGCCGTCGCGGAAGCGCGTCCGCACCACGCTGTAGCCCACGCGCTCGCCGCCCGTCTGGTCGCTCGCCGAGCCGTGGAAGGCCACGAGGGCGTCGCCCTGGTAGGCCGGCGGGAAGTTCAGCCCATCGTAGAAGGTGATGCCGAGGGGCGCCCAATGGGCGGGGTAGCTCCAGCGGGGCGCCTCGGTGCTCGCGCAGCGGGCCGCGTCGCCGAACTCAGGGCTCGGCACACGATCGCCGTAGCAGTAGGGCCAGCCGTAATCGCGCCCTGCCTCGAGCAGGTTCAGCTCCTCGGGCGGCAGGCCCGGGCCGATATTGTTCCGGCCCATGTCCACACCCCAGAGCTCTTCGGTGTAGGGACGGAAGGCGATACCCACTGTATTCCGCAGGCCGGTAGCGAAGATCTCCAGCCCGCTGCCGTCGGCGTTGGCCCGCAGCACTGTCGCCCGGAACGGCTCCTGCTCCTCGCATACGTCGCACGATGAGCCGACGCTGATGTAGAGCTTGCCGTCCGGCCCGAAGACGATCGTGCGCGTCACGTGGGAGAACTGATCGGTGGGGGCCGAGGGCAACCCGCCGACCACCGTCTCCACCCGGCGAGCCGCGCCGTCCGGCCCGAAGTCGCTGAGGCGCACCACCCGATCCTCAGCGGCGGCGTAGAGCACGCCGTCGTGGAAGGCGACGCTGTGGACGTAGGGCAGGCCGCCGGCCACCACCTGCCGGCTCTCGTAGTAGCCGTCGCCGTCATTGTCCCGCAGGCGCACCACCTCGCTGCGGGCGTGGGAGCCGTACACGAGGCTGCCGTCGGCCGGGTCGATCGCCATGAAGCGCGGGGCGACAAGGCCGCTGGCCGCCTCCTCCACCGTGAAGCCCTGGGGCACCTCCAGCGCCGTGGGCCAGCCGGGCCGCCGCACCTGCACGTAGGCCGGCAGGTCGCCGCTTGTGGGGTCGAGGTTGGCGCGACCTGGCGCGTAGAGCTCTGCGCCGAGGCGCCCGAGCAGCACCTGGTAGGGCGCGGGGTTCTCGGGCAAGTGCTCGAAACGGGCCCGCTCGAACCACTGGGTGAGCACGCTGACGCCGCTGCTGTTCGTCTCGACGGCGGGCGCCGTGAGCGGCAGGCCGAAGAGCGCCAGGCTCTCCTCATAGCTCTTGCCGGCGCGGCCGTCGAACTCCAGGCCGTTGGCCCGCCAGTAGCTCAAGAAGGGCTCGCAGAGGTTCCGCCCCGTCTCGGCGAAGTAGAGGCAGCCGGGCCGCGGCTCCTCGGGCGGGGCCTCGCGCCAATCACGGCCCTGGCGCCGCAGCGCCTCATCGCCCAGCCGGCCAAGCAGCACATCGTAGGGCGCGGCGTTCTCAGGGTGCAGCTCGAAGCGCTCCCGCTCGAGCCACTGAGTCACGTACACGCCCTCGGCGCCCCGCTCGGGCGACTGGTCAGAGATCGGGTAGCCGAACACCGGTAAGCCGCCATTCGCCCGCCAATACTCAGCGAAACGCCCATCGAGCCTGTGGCCCGTCTCGGGAAAGTTCTGGGCTTGGGCCGGGGCCGCGAACGACAGAACAACGGCGACCAACACGACCGCCGCAGCAAGACGATACATTAGAAGCTCCTCCGTGACAGGGTGACAAGGTGACAGGGTGACAAGGGGACATCCTGACGGTGCCGATAGGTGTCACCTTGTCCCCTAGCCGGCAAGCGAAGCGCGACCGGCGATCACCTTGTCACCTAGCCTGAGCAAGGCGAAGGCGATCGCCTTGTCCCCTTGTCACGACCCCGTTCCTGCGTAGTGCCGCAGCCCGAAGCGCCAGAAGCGATAGGCGAGGAGCATCAGCACGGCGGCGACGACGGGTGCGAGCCAGACGATCAGGCTGCTGTCGCGCCCTAGCAAGAAGCTCGCCGGGTAGAACGAGGCGAAGCCGTAGGGCACCAGCCAGGTGAGCAGCACGCCCACCGCCTGCGGGTAGATCGCCAACGGGTACTTGGCGAACTCGTGGGTATTGAAGATCACCGAGGTCACCGCGATCGAGTTAAGGATCCAGAAGGCGCTCACCGCCGTGATCAGGTTCAGCGCGATAAAGATCAGCCCGCCGCTCAGCACCGCCACCACGACGTAGGCCAGGTTCAACAGGGTCACGGGGATGGCGAGGCCGACCCAGGCTGTGACGAGCAGCGCGGCGCCCACCAGGAAGTTGCCGATCCCATCGTGGCAGAAGCGGTCGGCCAGCAGGTGGAACAGCGGGTCTATCGGCCGCACCAGGAAGCGGTCGAACATCCCCGAGCGCACATAGTCCCAGCCGAAGGTCCAGAGGTTATCGGCGAACATGTGGTTGATCGACTTCGCCAGCGTGAGCAGCCCGTAGATCAGCAGCAACTCGTTCAGCGTCCAGCCGTTCAGGCTCGGGATCTGGCTCATCACCACCCAGATCGTCAGCAGGCCAGCCGCCTGCAACACGATCGTCGAGGCCGCGCCGATGATGAAGTTGACCCGGTACTCCATCAGGATCTTGAAGCGCTGGGTCAGGAAGTAGCCATAGAGCTTGAGATAGCGCATGTTTATGCAGGCTGTTGATCAGCCTCCCTGCACCGTCACCTTGCGCAGCCCGAAGTTAAAGGCGTAGCGGGAGACGACGGCGGTGCCGACAAGCCAGGCAAGCTGGATGAGCCAGACCCGCGGCGCCTCGCTCAGCGGTGTGATCCCGCTCAGCAGCGCCACCGGCACGTAGAGCATCTGGGCGAAGGGCAGCACATCGGCGACCGTCTGCAACCAGCCCGGCAGAATCGCCAGGGGCAGCAGCGCCCCGCTGAAGAACTTGGCGACGCCCTCGTAGAGCACGCTCAGCCCCCAGGTCTCCGTGGTGTAGAAGGCCAGGCTGGCGAACATCCAGTTGAAACAGAAGAAGACCACGCGGCCCAGCAGCAGCGCCACGAAGAAGGCGCCCCAGGTGAGCGGGTTACTCGGCAGCTGCAGCCCGAAGAGCAGCCAGGCCACCAGCAGCAGCGGCGCCTTGATCGTCAGGTCGGTGAGCAACTCGGCCAGATTCTCCGCCCCGTAGCGGGCCTGCATATCCACAGGGCGCGCCAGGTCCACGGCGATCTGGCCTTCCCGCAGCATCCAACCCATGTGGAAGATAAAGCGGCTCTCGACCATGGGGGCGAGCACCTGGGCCAGCAGCACATAGTTCAGCGTCTGCTGGAGCGTCAGCCCGCCGATCAGACCGCCACCGGCGCCGGCGTAGACCGCCCGCCAGAAGAAGCTCATGATCGCCATGGACAGCACTTGGGTGAACAACTCCACCCAAACCCAGAGCGAGTAGGCGAGGAAGCCCTTCGGCACCATCGCCGCGATCGCCCCGTAGACGCCGGCCCGCCGGCGTAGTGTGTTTAGCACGGACATGGTCCCTCTGTATCGTGGTGTAGGGCCTTCGGCCCTACGCCGCCACCGGCTCCGGCGCATCTTCCTGCGCCATGCCGCCCGCGTAGATCTGCTTGACGATCGAGGCCATATCCGGCTCGCTGATCGCGAAGTCGGCCACCTCCACCTGGGCCATCACGCTGGCGGCCACCTGGCTCGCCGAGGTCCGGCTGCGGTCGAAGCGCAGGACGAGCTTACGCTCCTCCCGGTTCAGCAGCTCGGCGCCCGGCGGCAACTCGAGCGCGGCCGGCGGCTCGCCGCTCGTCTCGAAGCTGATCGTGCGGTACTTGCCGAAGCGGGCCTTGATCGTGCTGATCGGCCCATCGTAGATCAGCTTACCGTTGTCGATAATGATCACCCGCTGGCAGAGCTCCTCGATGTCGCCGAGGTCGTGCGTAGTGAGCACCACCGTGGTCCCCAGGGTGCGATTCTGCTCCTTGATGAAGGCGCGGATATGCTCCTTCACCACCACGTCGAGGCCGATCGTTGGCTCGTCGAGGTAGACCACCTTGGGCTCGTGGATCAGCGTGGCCGCCAGCTCGGCCCGCATCTTCTGGCCGAGCGACATGTTGCGCACGGGCACCTTGAGCAGCTCATCGAGCTGCAGGGTGGCGGAGAAGCGGGCCAGCAGCTCCTTGTAGCGCCGCGGCTCCACCTCGTAGATCTTCGCCACTAAGTTGAGCGACTCGATCAGCGCCAGGTCCCACCAGAGCTGGGTGCGCTGGCCGAAGACCACGCCGATGCTGCGGGCGTTGGCCACCCGCTCCCGGTGAGGGTCACGGCCGAGCACACGCACCGTGCCACCGCTGGGCTCGAGAATCCCGGTGAGCAGCTTGATCGTGGTGGACTTGCCGGCGCCGTTCACGCCGATGTAGCCCACAATCTCACCGGGCTCGACGCTGAAACTGATGCCGTCGACGGCCACCTTCTCGGTGTAGCGCGGGCGAAAGAGCGCTTTGACAGCGCCTACAAGGCCGGGATCCTTCTGGGGGATGCGATAAATCTTAGAGAGCTGGTCGACGACGATTGCCGGCATGGGGAGACGCCTCCGGGCAGTTTGCGGATCGGCTCATCCTACACCCGCCGGAGGGCGCTCACATCAGGCGGAAGGCGTAGCGCATAGGCTATATGGGCATGGCACTGGCACATCCTGGCGCCTGCTCTCGCGCCCCCAAGCTGTGAGCCTGGGGGCGCTGTAGCAACACCGGTGTGCCGGCCTCCCGAAGCAACATAGTTCCTCGCTAGAAGCCCCGCACCTTCTCGAGGCGCACGCGGATCGGGGTGGAGTAGGTGGCGGCGAACTCATCGGTGGTCATCTGAATACCGGCGATCTCGGCACGATACTTCTCCAGGTACGGGCCAGGCTGATCGGGGGGCGGCGCGTTCGTATCCACCGCGGCCGTGCCGTGGAAGATGATCACATCGCTGCCGTCGGCGTTCGTGTCGAAGTGCAGAGCCACCTGCGGGCGGGCCGCGATATTCCGCACCTTCGGCGCGTTGGGCTTCGAGTAGATCAGCAGCGTCTCGCCCTCCCGCAGGAACCAGACCGGGCTGGGCTGCGGCGTACCGTCGCCATCGCTCGTCACCAGCCAGATGATCAGCGCGCTGTTCAGCTTCGCCTCGATCCGCTGGCCGAACGGGGTGCTCGGATCCCACATAGCCATTTCTTCCCTCCTAAATGCACAGAGCTGTCAGTTCTCAAGTACAATACCATCAGCCGGCGCCCGAAACCAGAGAGTGCTGTATGACGGTCTACAACCCGCTGCGGATCGGTCTGCTTGTGGGGCGCGAGCGCAGCTTCCCGGACGCGCTGATCGCCGAGATCAATGGGCGCGACGTGGGCGTGCTCTGCGAGTACGTGCTGCTGGGCGGCACCAGAATGGACGAGACGCCGCCCTATGCCGTGCTGGTTGACCGCATCAGCCACGAGATCCCGTACTACGCGGCGTTCCTAAAGAGCGCGCAGCTGGCCGGCATCACGGTGATCAACAACCCCTTCTGGCGCGCCGCCGACGACAAGTTCTTCGGCGCGTCCCTGATCACGCGCCTGGGCATCGCCAGCCCGCGCACGGTGGCGCTGCCGAACCACTCCTACGCCGAAGGCATCGTCACCGAGTCGTTGCGCAATCTGGTCTACCCGCTCGACTGGCAGGCGATCATCGACTACGTGGGGCTGCCGGCGGTGCTCAAGCCGCATTGGGGCGGGGGCTGGAAGGATGTGACCGTGGTCACCTCGCTGGAGGAGCTCTGGGCAGCCTACAACCGCAGCGGCACCCAGGGCATGATCCTGCAGGAGTTCATCCGCTGGGAGCACTACGTGCGCTGCATCTGCATCGGCCAGGAGCGCGTGCTGCCGATCCGCTATAACCCGCTAGCGCCCTTCCACGAGCGCTATGTGGTGGACCACAAGCATCTCACGCCCAAGCTCGGCGAGCGCATCCTGCACGATGCCCGCCTGATCAACCGAGCCATGGGCTACGATATGAACACAGTCGAGTTCGCGATACGCGACGGCGTGCCATACGCGATCGACTTCATGAACACCGCGCCCGACTTCGACCCCGTCTCGCTGCCGCCGATCTACTTTGATTGGGTGGTGAAGCAGATGGCCGACCTGCTGATCGCCCGCGCTCAACACTCCGTGGTCCCGCCCGAGCCGAGCTGGCGAGCCCTGATGCAGACGCTACCGCCGGCCTGGTGACGAGCCGTACGGCGTAGTCGTACTGCTTCGCGACGTAGGCACATCGGCGCCTTCAAGCCCCCCCAAGCGCCACTCCCAACACCACCCCCCAAGCGCCACTCCCAACACCACCCCCAACACCACCCCCCAAGCGCCACTCCCAACACCACCCCCCAAGCTTGAAGCTTGGGGGGTGGTGAAAGGTAAATTAAAGATCGCCTGAAGCTACACTAAGCCGCGACGATGGCGGGGATGGCTGTCGCCACATCGTCGTGGATCACGGCGTCGGCCTGTGAGTCGAGGTAGGTCGGCTCGCGGTTGACGATGATCAGGTGGCCGCCGTGAGCGAGGACGCTCAGTGGCATCTCGCAGACGGGCGCAACCTCCAGCGAGGTCCCGGCGACAATCAGCAGGTCGCACTCGTCGAGGGCCTTGTGAGCCAGCCAGAAGAGGCCCTGGGGCAAAAGCTCATCGAAGAGCACCACATCCGGCTTGAGCAAGCCGCCGCAGTTACGGCAGCGGGGCGCCTCACCGCGGCGCAGAGCAGGCAGCAACGGCTCAGCCGGCACCTGGCGCCCACACTCGAGGCAGGTGGCGCCCCGCAGGTTGCCGTGAAGCTCGAAGACCCGGCGCGAGCCGGCCCGCTGGTGCAGCCCATCGATATTCTGCGTGATCACGCCGCCGAGCCGCCCAGCCGCCTCCAGCGCGGCCAACGCCAGGTGCGCCGGGTTCGGCCGCGCCGCGAGGATGGTGTCGAGCAAGCCGCGGAACCAGCTGTAGAATCTCTCGGGGTCGCGGCGGAAGGCGGCGAGCGAGGCCACCTCGACCGGGTTGAGCTTGGCCCACATCCCCGCAGCGCTGCGGAAGTCGGGGATGCCCGACGGCGTGCTGAAGCCGGCCCCAGTGAGTGCCACCACCCGCTTGGCCTTGGCCACCAGCTCCCGCGCTTTTGCCAGCTCCGCCTGCATCGCTCAACTCCAGTTCATCTCACCACAGCGGCCACAGCGCCCTCTGCGATTCATTCTCAACCTTCATCATACACCAACTTCACCTCGCCCTGGTGGGCTCAGCCAGCTGGTGTTGATCGCCAGGAGTTGCCCCGGGTCGGGCCGCCGGTGGAGCTCGACGGCGACCAGCCACTTCACCCAGACAAAGCCGCGCTCGCCGGGAGCCACCAGCCGCGCGGGCGCACCGTGGCCATGCCTGAGGGGCGCCCCGCCGACGTGGGTAGCGATCAGCGCATCGCGGGCTTGGGCGACAGGCAAACTCCAGCGGTAGCCGGTCACAGAGACGAAGCGCACCCAGCCCGCCGCCTCGTCGGCCCCGGCCAACTCGAGGAGCCGCCCTACACGGCAGCCCACCCAGCGCTGCGTGGTGTAGAAACCGCCCGTGCAGTCGAGGGTAGCCTCGAGCTCGTCGGGGCCGGGAAGCTCGGCGAGCGCAATGGTGAGCGGGCGGGCCACCAGCCCGCCGACCTGCAGCGACCAGGCCGCCGGGTCGAGCGGGCGCGGCCTATCGGCGACCCAACTTACGGCCGGGAA
>DAOUGF010000819.1:0-9823 GCA_034429295.1 Chloroflexaceae bacterium | reverse complement strand
CCCCCCGCGCCAGGGGCCTCGCCCCTGGACCCCAAGCCGGAAGCCAGTGCCGTGCCGCCGCTGATCTGCTACCTCGTCTCAGGTACGGGCTTGAGCCCTGGCCGAGCGCGGTGGCCATCGCCCGCTGGTTGCGCCCTGCCCGATCCGGCATGCCGGCGCCAAGCTTTCCAGAACCCGGTGTGTGGAGGCGGGTGGCACAACCGATGCTCGCACACCACCCCGAGCGCAGATCCACCACCGGCCGAGGCGGATGGCTCAGCCCGACAAAGAGTCAGGTACGCCGCCAGCCACGGGCACGGTACGGCCTTCCTGCTTGGGGGTGTGCAGAGGGGCGCTGAACGAAGTGACGCGAAGCGCTTGCACCTTTGCCGGGGGGCGCGGGGGGCAGGAGCCCGCCCGCATCCTCACGCATCACGCAGGGTGGTACTGGTTCGGGGCAGCGCCGCGGGGCGGCGGCGGGGGCGTGGGGGCGGCAGCGCCCCGCAACGAGCGCGAGGGCGCTCAGGGGGCGAGCGCTGGGCCCATTGTGCTATACTTCGAATTGCAGACGGAGGGAGCACTATGCAAGAGTATCTTGAGCAGATTGACGGGTGGCTTGCCCGCGGCGAGCGGGTGGCCGTAGCTACGGTGGTGCGCACGATGGGCTCATCGCCGCGGCAAGTGGGCGCGAAGATGTTCGTCTCGTCGGGCGGGGCGATGGCCGGCTCAGTGAGCGGTGGCTGTATCGAGGGAGCCGTCTTCGAGGCCTGTCAGGAGGCCATCGAGAACGGCCAGGCTCGCCTGCTCCACTTTGGCGTCGCCGACGAGACGGCTTGGGAGGTTGGCCTCGCCTGCGGAGGCACGATCGATGTGCTGGTGGAGCCGCTGAACTAGAGGGCGGGGGTATGTCGTCGATCTATGCCACGCTGCGCGAGGCGATCGAGCAGGGACGAGCCGTTGCCACAGCCACGTTGGTGGCCGGCGCCGGCCCGATGGGCGCCAAGCTGGTGATCTGGCCCGATGGCCGCACCGAGGGCAGCCTTGGTGACGCCGCCCTCGATGAGCGGGTGCGGGCCGATGTCGCTCCCCTGCTCGCCCGCGGTGAGAGCCGGCTCATCGAGTATGGCGAGGATGGGGCCGCGGTGTTCGTCGAGAGCTTTGTGCCGCCGCCGACCCTCTTCATGGTGGGTGGTGTGCATATCGCCATTGCTCTCTCAGCGCTGGCGAAGGTGCTCGGCTTTCGCACCGTTGTGGTTGACGCGCGCTCCGCCTTCGCGACCGAGGAGCGCTTCGCCCATGTGGACGAGTTGGTAGTCGCCTGGCCCGACGAGGCCCTCACGGGCCGCCTCGATGCCCGGAGCTGCGTGGCCTTGCTCACGCACGACCCCAAGCTCGATGACCCGGCGCTGCGGGTGGCTCTCCGCTCCCCTGCCCGCTATATCGGCGCGCTCGGCAGCCCTAGCACCCACGCCCGGCGCCTGGAGCGGCTGAGGGCCGAAGGGGTCAGCGATGACGAGCTCGCCCGTATCCACGGGCCGATCGGGCTGCCTATCGGGGCGAAAACGCCCGAGGAGATCGCGCTCACCATCCTCGCGGAGATCGTCAAGGTGCAGCGGTCGTAATGCGCCGCAGCTCGAGGCGCTACCGTCGCCTCCTGATGGCGCCGCGGCCCATCCTCGGCCCCGCTGCGCCGCTCTGGTGAAAGGAAGCAGAAGCTGATGGATAGCAGGCTGGCCGAGCTGCTCTATCAGGGCGCCCTGGCGCTGCAGCAGGGCGATAAGGAGCGGGCCCGCGACCTGCTGCTGCAGGTGGTGGAGGCCGACGAGACGATCGCCGACGCCTGGCTCTGGCTCAGCGGCGCGGTGGATGATCCTGAGGATCAGCGCACGGCCCTGGAGAATGTGCTCGCCCTGAACCCCGATAACCCCCACGCCCGCTACGGGTTGCAGGTGCTTGACGGCAAGGCGTAGTCCTCGCTCCGTGAGGGGCGGTTCTGCCTGGGGAACTAACAACAAAAGACCAAGGACCGGTCACATCAGATCTGGTCCTTGGTCTATGCTCTTTAATCCAGACGCACGACGGAAGGTGATCGCTGTGCGTCTCTGAAGCTCACGTGGGGCTGGCGCTGAGGGCCGGCGATGCTCAGCTCGGCTCGCTCTCCTGCCCTACCCAGTAGGTGTTGCGGCGCACCGTGCTGACGCCCCGCACAACGACGCCGGCGATTTGCGTCACCTCCTCCTCGTTCATCAGCACCAAGGTCGGTTTCACGCCGTGGAATCGGTCGGAGTAGGCGGCGATCGCATCCTCGACCTTCTTCACGACGCTGAGCTTGGGGTTGTCGTCATACCACATCAGGAACGGCGGACTCTTTGCCAGCATGGGTGCGCCTCCTACCACTGCACATGCCAAGTACCGGCACGCAGGTCTTGAAACAGGGTGCAGCGCCGCGCATCGGCACAGCGCACCGCGAAGTAGCGCCTGTCGGCCCGCAGGCCGCGACCGCGCTCCTCCCACATGCGCTCGATCCGGGCGACGCGATGGACATGGCCTTGATAACGAAAGCGCGCGGGAAGAAAGCCGTAGCGCTGTGCGCTGAGCTCCACCGGCGCCGCGGTCGGCCGGAGGGCACGGCTTAGACGCCGCCAAGGCGATGGGGCGGCAGTACGCCAGGTCAACATCATGGGTCGTCTCCGGGGCTGCGTGTGCTGCGACCCTTATTATATGCGAACAGATGTTCGCTGTCAAGCCTTGAGATCGCAGGCCGACTGTGCTATGATCGCATTGTGAAGCGATGAATGGGAAAGGGAGCGGGATGCGCGAGGGGTCGCGCACAGACAGCGTGAGCGCGGATCAGGAGCGCCTGCGGCAGCAGGAGCGCGCGCTGCTCAGCGCGCTCAAGACGATTAACGCCGAGCGCGCCGACCTCGAGTGGACGCTGGCAGAGCTTGAGCAGCAGATCGAGGCCCTTCGGGCCGAAGAGAGCGACCACACCGTCGCCCGGCGGCTCAACGATCTGCGGCGCTGGCGCAGCACGCTCGAGGATCGGGTGCTGCGCCACATGTACCGCGCCGAGGAGTTGGAGGCCGAGATCAGGCGGCTCCACGAGCAGCTCCGTGAAGCGTAGGCCGCTGGCCGCCCTACTATCCTACTCCAGCACAATTTCCCCGCTGCGCCCCCCGCGCTTCGCCACCAGCCGGATCTCCTCGATCCGCATGCCCCGATCAACAGCCTTACACATATCGTAGATCGTGAGGGCGGCCACGCTCACGGCCGTCAGCGCCTCCATCTCCACGCCCGTCTGCCCTTTGGTACGCACGGTCGCCTCGATCTGCAGCTTACTCGCCACCTCATCGGGCTCGATCCTCACGCTCACATGGGTGAGCAACAGCCCGTGGCAGAGCGGGATGAGCTCCGGTGTGCGCTTGGCCGCCATAATGCCGGCCACCCGCGCCACCGCCAGCACATCGCCCTTGGGCAGCTCGCCGTCCATGATCAGTTGCAGTGTCGTTGGCGCCATGCGCACGCTGCCGCGGGCGATCGCCTCCCGCTGCGTCTCTATTTTGGCGCCCACATCTACCATCTGCGCGCGCCCCTGCGCGTCGAGGTGGGTCAGTGGCTGCTCTCCATACTGTTCGCTCACGTCGCTCTCCTTCATATGTTGTGCGATAAAGGGCTTGTAGGATGACTGACCACTGGCGCCGCTGATGTGCGGCTGTCGGCTGTGGTCGAGCGGTGCACTTCTAACGGCTACAAGAGCATCGGCGATCGCCGGAAGCGGGACGGGCCGTTCTCACAGCTCTGTGCCGAGAATTTGTTGTAGCTCCATAGAGTGTACGACGTATTGTCGTTTCACGCGCGGGCGCTCCATTATGGGTGCCCGCGCCGCACTATTTTCTGAACTCAGTCCTATTTCTTTCCCCACTTTCCCCCACCATACCATGTTCTATGCCCCTCCGCGCTGCTGAAGCACATGAGGAAATAGAGAAGTGTAAAGTTTACATAATGGGTAGAATCGAGGCAAAACGGGTGGAAGTGTGTAAAAAAGCTTGAAAAGAGGGGTTCAGTGGTATATAATGTGGAGCGTTGTGGGGAAAAGTGGGGCAAAGTGGGGGAACGAACATCCGTTCGATAAAAAACCCCTTTCACGAAGGCCGCAACAGTGTTCCTCGGGGAGTTCGAGCACAGTATCGATGACAAGGGCCGCGTGGCTATTCCCGCCCGCTTCCGCGAGGAGCTGGGCGAGCGCTTCGTGGTGACCAAAGGCTTCGATCAGTGTCTGCAGGCCTTCCCGATGCCCTACTGGGAGGCACTCACCGAGAAGGTGAACCGGCTTCCCATCGGCAGCCCCGACGCCCGCAACATCAGGCGCATCCTTTTCTCGCCGGCCGCTGAGGTCGAGATCGACCGCCAGGGCCGTATCCTCATCCCCCAATCGCTTCGGGAGCACGCCGGCTTGGTCGAAGATGTGGTCATTACCGGGATGAGCAGCTACTTCGAGCTCTGGGCCGGCCACCGCTGGCGCGAGCTCCAGGGCGACCTGAGCGAGAACGCGCCGGCCATCGCCGAGAAGCTCGCCGACCTAGGGATCTAGTGCAATCTCGGAATGGGGGTGCGGCTTCCTGGGGCGCTGAAAGCGGGCACCGTGGCCAACGACCTCGGCTGAGACAGCATTGGTGAGGTTAGGATTGACGATTGGCGGCCGCCGATTGGAAGTATGCAGCACGACGAGCACAATCGTCAAACAGGTGATGTCAACTCTTCTTTTCATCACATCGCTGTCTTGCCGACCGAGGTGCTGGCGGCCCTGGCGCCCCGGCCGGGCGGCCGCTATATTGACGGCACCGTTGGCGGCGGCGGCCACGCTCTCGCGCTGCTGCAAGCCGCTCAGCCAGGCGGCGCCCTGCTCGGCATCGACGCCGATCCTGCGGCGCTGGCTGCGGCCCGCGCCCGCTTCCAGGCGGCCGGTCTCCCCGATCGCAGCTACACGCTCCACCACGGCCGCTTTGGCGACATGGCCGCGATCGCCCGCGCCCAGGGCTTCGACGCCGTGGACGGCATCCTGCTCGACCTCGGCGTTTCTTCGCACCAGCTGGACACGGCGGCCCGCGGCTTCAGCTTCGGCGCCGACGGCCCGCTCGATATGCGGCTCGACCCCAGCAGCGGCCCCACCGCGGCCGACCTCGTCAACAGCCTCGATGAGGCCGAGTTGGCCGATATCATCTACCGGTACGGCGAGGAGCGGGGCTCGCGCCGCATCGCCCGGCTCATCGTGGCCCAACGGGAGCGAGCGCCCATCCGCACCACCGGCGAGCTCGCGGCCCTCGTGGCCCGCGCCGTCGGTCGGGGCGGGCGCATCCACCCGGCAACTCGCACCTTCCAAGCGCTGCGGATCGCCGTCAACGGCGAGCTCGAGCAACTGGAGGCAGTTCTCCCTCAGGCCCTCGACCTGCTCAACCCCGGCGGTCGCCTCGCGGTGATCAGCTTTCACTCCCTTGAGGACCGGATTGTCAAGCAGTTTTTCCGCGCCGAGTCAGGCTATGGCGGCAGCATGAACGAGAAGCCCCCGCGCCTGCGGGTGATCACCAAGAAGCCGATCGAGGCCGGCGCTGCCGAGCAGCAGGCGAATCCGCGGGCCCGCAGCGCAAAGCTGCGGGTCGCCGAGCGCATATAGGAGCCCGAAGATGGCTGTCAACACCCAACGCATCTCGAACATCGAAGGCGCACGCGCCCGGCGGCTGGCCCTGCCCCGCTACCTGCGGCTCGACGGCGGGCGCTTCCTGCTCGGCCTGGTGGCGATCCTCAGCATCATGAGCCTGATCCTGCTGGCGCAGACCGGCGTGGTGGCCACCAAGGGCTACGCCATCAGCGCCCTGGAGGCCGAGAAGACGGCGCTGCTGCGGGAGCGGTCGCTGCTGCAGGAGCGGCAGGCCCGCGCCCAATCGCTCGAGCGCATCCGCCGCCGCGCCGAGCAGATCGGCCTGCGGCCCATCACCGACGACCAGGTGCGCTACATAGAGATCGAGGGGACGGACGAGGCGGACGAAGTGATCACCGGGACGGTAGAGGAGCTCGCCCCGTAGCCTATGGCACCACGCATCACAACGCAGCAGACCCGCCCCGTAGCCGCCGCGCCACCCCGCGTGCGGCTCTCGCGCTGGCGGATCAACGTAGTGCTGCTGCTCTGCCTGCTGCTGATGGGCAGGGTGCTGTTGCGGCTTGGCGAGCTGCAGGTGGTGCGCCACGCCGAGCTGCGCGAGCGGGCCTACCAGGAGATCAACCAACAGATCCCGCTGCTGCCAACCCGCGGCCAGATCACCGACAGCCTGGGGAACGTGCTGGCGATGGATGTGGATCGCGAGAGCCTCTGGGTGATCCCCGGCCTGATCGACCAGGAGAAGGCTCCGCGCCTGGCCCTCACCCTCTCTGCGCTGGTGGGCAAGCAGCCCCAGGAGATCCTCGAGGCGCTCACCGACCAGGATCACTACTGGCTGCCGGTGGCCCGCTGGCTGGAGCCCTCCGTGGCCGAGCAGATCGAGGCCCTGGACGAGCCGGGCCTGCGGCTGCAGTACGAGCCCCGCCGCATCTATCCTCAGGGCGCGCTGGCCGCCCAGGTGATCGGTGCCGTGAACTATAACGGCGACGGCATCTCCGGCATCGAGGGCTTCTACAACGACGCGCTCAAGGGTATCACCGGCAGGGTCGAGGGTCAGTTCGACAAGGCCCAGAACCCGATCGCCATCGCGCCCTCGCGCACCGTGCCGCCCCGCCACGGCATCAACATCCAGACCACGCTCGATCCGCTGATCCAGTATGTGATCGAGCGTGAGTTGAAGGCGGCGGTGGAGCAGCACGACGCCGACGGCGGCTCGATCATCGTGATGGACCCGCGGACGGGCGCCATTCGCGGCATGGCCAGTTGGCCGATCTTCGACCCGAATCGCTACACCGACTATCCCCCCGAGGTGTACGGGCGCAACCCGGCGGTGAGCAACCTCTACGAGCCGGGCAGCACCTTCAAGATGATCACCGTGGCGGCGGGCCTGCAGGCCCGCGCCTTCACCGCCGATACCCAGGTGAACGACACCGGCGTGATCTATCGCTTCAACGAGCCGTTGCGCAACTGGAACGCCGGCGCCAACGGTATGCTCGACCCCACGGGTGTGATTTACCACTCCAGCAACGTGGGCGCGCTGCAGCTGAACGAACTCACCGGCCCCGAGCGCTTCTACCAGGCGGTGGCCGATTTCGGCTTCGGCAGGCCCACGGGGATCGAGCTCGGCGGCGAGGAGGGCGGGATCGTCAACGCGTGGGGCACGGAGTCTTACAACGACCTGACCTTCCTCGTTAACGCCTACGGCCAGGGCATCTCCGTGACGCCGCTGCAGATGGTGCAGGCCGCCGGGGCGATCGCCAACGATGGCGTGATGATGAAGCCCTACATCGTGGAGCAGGTGTGCGAGGCCGATAGCGAGAACTGCACGCGGACCGAGCCGGTGGTGGCTGGACGGCCGATCGAGCAGGGAGTTGCCTGGACGTTGCGGCGCATGCTGGTGCACTCGGCGAACCACTACGCGCCCGTCGTCTGGGCGGCGAGCACCGGCAACTGGGGCGACCAGTGGCTGGTGCCCGGCTACGAGGTGGCCGCGAAGACCGGTACATCGAGTATTCCGCTTGAGGGCGGCGGCTACGACCCGAACTACACGATCGGCTCGGTGCTCGGCTTTGGCCCGGCGGAGGGCGCCCAATTCGTGGTGCTGGTGAAGATCGACAGGCCCAAGGACGATATCTGGGGCGTCGGCACCGCCATCCCCGTTTTTCAGCGGGTGATGGACGAGTTGCTGCGCTACGCGAAGCTGCCGCCGGACCCGGCGCTCGTGAGCCCCGGCCAGGAATAAGCCTATGTATCAGCTCGCTCTCACCATATGCCGCGCTGTAGTGGCGGTGAAAAAAGGCGAAGATGCTATAATTGCCCCCGCTTATCCCACAAAGTTGGGATTCGGAGGCTCTAGTGCTGCGACTGATCCATGTGCTTGCCGGGGTGCAGCCCCACTGGTCGCGCCAACTCCCTCATCTGCCGCCTGCCTGGCAGGAAGCGGGCTTCGGCGAGGCGGTTACCGACTCGCGGGAAGTGGAGCCGGGCGCGCTCTTTGTGGCGCTGCGAGGCGAGCGCACCGATGGACACAATTATCTGCCCGATGTGATGGCGCGCGGCGCGCGGGGGGCGCTTGTCTCCCGGGCGGAGGTGGAGACGCGACAGGAGGCCCTGCGCGGCGTGAGCCGCCCGTGGGCACTCGTGGACCCGGCCACCGCGGATGGGCTGGCCGATGCGCCGCCCGACGCGTGCCTGCTCATCGCCGTAGACGACCCGCTGATGGCATTGCAGCGGCTGGCCGTCTACCATCGTGGACAGCTCACGCCAACCGTTGTTGGTATCACCGGTAGCGTGGGCAAGACCTCCACTAAGGAGGTCGTGGCGGCTGTCCTGAGCCGCCGGTACCGCACCTTAAAAAGCAAACGTAGCTTTAACAGCGAGGCCACACTCCCGACCTCCCTGCTCCGGATCACGGCCGACCACGAGGTTGCCGTGCTCGAGCTGGGCATGTGGGTGCCGGGCGAGATCCGCTTCCTTGCGCGGCTCGCCCGGCCCCAGGTCGGGATCGTCACCAATGTCGGGCCCTCGCATATGGAGCGGGCCGGCAGCATTGAAGCGATCGCCAACGCCAAAGCGGAGCTGCCGGAGAGCCTGCCCGAAGATGGCTGGTGCATCCTGAACGCCGACGACCCCAGGGTCGCGGCCATGGCCGGGCGCACCCACGCGCAGGTCTTCACCTATGG
This sequence comes from Chloroflexaceae bacterium, assembly GCA_034429295.1. Taxonomy (GTDB): domain Bacteria; phylum Chloroflexota; class Chloroflexia; order Chloroflexales; family Chloroflexaceae; genus OHK40. Next base: position 1,009 of record DAOUGF010000819.1, on the reverse strand, counting down.
GCAGGCCGAGGGCGCCGACCTACGGGCCGACGAGATCCAGAGCTTCGGGCTCGACGGGATCGCGTTCACGGCCCACCACGGCGGTGTGAGCGTGCCGCTGCGTCTGCCCTTGATCGGCAGGCATAGCGTCTATACGGCCCTGGCTGCCGCCAGCGCCGGGCTTCTGTTCGGCCTGACGTGGCACGAGATCATCGCCGGCCTCTGCGACGAGGAGGCGCGCACGCGGATCAGCGTGGTCGCCGCCAGGGGCGGTGCGACAATCATTGACGATACCTATAATGCCGCCCCTGCCTCGACGCTGGCCGCCCTCGACCTCCTCGCCGATCTCCCCGGCCGCAAGATTGCTGTGCTTGGCGATATGTTGGAGCTCGGCGCTGTTGAGGAGGCCGGCCACCGCGAAGTGGGCCGGCGTGCTGCCGCGGTCGCCGAGACCCTGCTCACCGTGGGTGCACGGGCCCGCTGGTACGCCGCAGCGGCCCGCGAGGCGGGCATGAGCGCCCGGCAGGTGTTGAGCTTCGACAGCAACGCCGAGGCCGTAGACGCTCTGGAGCGGCTGCTGCAGCCCGGCGATCATGTGCTGATCAAGGGCTCCCGCGGGATGGAGATGGAGCAGATCGTCGCAGCACTGCGTCGCCAGCCGGAGGAGGAGTAACGTGGACGTCCTACGTGCGGTGCTCGTGCAAGATATGGCCCGCGCGCTGCTGCTCGCAGCCATGGCCTTCGTGCTGACCTTGATGATCGGCGGGTGGTGGGTGGGCTTCGCCCGCCGCCACAAGCTCGGCAAGCAGATCCGCATCGATGGCCCCCAGAGCCATATGACCAAGATGGGTACGCCGACGATGGGCGGCGTGATGGTCGTGAGCACAGTGGTGATCCTCACGGTACTCTTCAACCTCGTCGATCGCTGGTCGATGCTGCTGCCCCTCGCGGTGCTGGTCAGCTTCGCGGTGCTTGGCGGGGTGGACGACTGGATGACCCTCACTGGCTCGCGCTCGAAGACCTACGGCTT
>DAOUGF010000818.1:0-6531 GCA_034429295.1 Chloroflexaceae bacterium | reverse complement strand
TGATGGCCCGCGTGCGCGCCGTGCTCCGCCGCACCCAGCCCGCCGTCGAGCCGCCCCCGCCCACCCTGCGCTACCGCGACCTCGTAGTGAACTTCCTCAGCCGCGAGGTGCGCTGCGGCGGCGAGCTGCGCCACCTCACGCCGAAGGAATACGGCCTGCTCGAGGTGATGGCCCGCTCACCCGGCCGCGCCTTCGCCCGCAGCGAGCTGCTGCGCCACGTCTTCGGCGCCGACTACGAGGGGCTCGACCGCACGATCGATGTGCATATCATGAACCTGCGCCGCAAGATCGAGCCGGACCCAGCCGCGCCGATCTATATCCTCACCGTCTACGGCTACGGCTACAAGTTCGGCGAGGAGACGCCGGAGTAGGAGAGAACCATGTTTCACTCGCTGCGCCTGCGCCTGCTGCTCACGATGGTGGCCGTCGTGGCCGTGACGGCCGGCACGGTCGCCCTAGTCGCGCGCCAGCTCACCGTGGCCGAGTTCCGGCGCTACCTGTCCCTCGAGAACGAGCGCAGCCAGCGCATCGGCAGCCTCTTCTCCGCCGCGGGCGAGCTACAAGGCCAGGATCAGCCCAGACAGCAAACAGCCATCGAGAGGATGAGCGCCGTCATCGGCGCGCGGGTGGTCCTCGCCGATAAGACCGGCACGATCAGGGCCGACTCGGCCGGCAGCGCGGTGGGCGGCACGCTGGACGAGTTGCGGGATAGCGAGGTGTTCGTGCTGCAGTTCGACGGCGAGCGCCTGCAGATCCATGGCGGGCCGTTCAACGCGGCTCAGGACGGGCCTCTGCCTTTGTTCCCATACGAGATGCGCGTGGCCCCCGCCCCGCCGCTCTCCCACGGCGTGGGGATCGTGGGCCAGGCGGCGCCGATCATCACCCAGACCCGCGACGTGATGGTGATCTACGCACGGCCCGAGGGCACGACGGAGGTGGACGCCCAGCCGGGCGTGCGGTTGAGCGAGGCCCCGATCACGATCCGCTGGTCGGGTGTTGTCGGCCCCGACCCGATCCAGGTCGGCTTCGTGCGCGGCGTGAACCAGGCCCTCGGCCTGGCGCTGGTGGTGGCCGGGCTCGCGGCGCTGCTGCTGACGGCCGCGCTCTCGCGGCGGATCATCAGGCCGGTGGAGGAGCTGACGCTGGCGGCCCAAGCGATGGCGACCGGCGACCTGAGCCGACGCGTGACAGTGCGTGCCCCGGATGAGATCGGGAGCCTTGGGCGCGCCTTCAACAGCATGGCCGACAGCCTGCAGCGCGTTGAAGGGCTGCGCCGCACCCTGGTGAGCGATGTGGCCCACGAGCTGCGCACGCCGCTGACGAATATCCGCGGCTACCTGGAGGCGCTGCGCGACGGTGTGGCCCGCCCCGACGCCCGCATGATCGACTCGCTCCACGAGGAGGCGCTGCTGCTCAACCGCCTGATCGACGACTTGCAGGATCTCGCCCTGGCCGAGGCGGGCCAACTGCGCCTCCAGCGGGAGCCCACCGACCTTGCCGCCGTGGTCGAGCAGGCCGTGAGCGCCGCCCTGCCGCGCATCGAGGCGAAAGGCGTGAGCTGCTCGTACGAGCTCCCGCCCGACTTGCCGCCTGTGGTGATCGACGCCGAGCGGATCGGCCAAGTGTTGCGCAACCTGCTCAATAACGCCCTGACCCACACGCCAGCCGGCGGGACGATCAGCGTGACGGCCGAGGTCGAAGGGGCTGGCGAATTGGTCGCGGTGAGCGTCTGCGATACCGGCTGCGGGATCACTGCCGAGGATCTACCGCTGATCTTCGAGCGCTTCTACCGGGCCGACCGCTCGCGCAACCGGGCCACGGGCGGCGCCGGCTTGGGGCTGAGCATCGTGCGGCAGCTGGTGGAGGCCCACGGTGGCAGCGTGCGGGTTACTAGCGAGCCGGGGCGCGGCTCCTGCTTCACCTTCACCCTGCCGGCGGCCGGGTAGAACGTAATACACATAGCGGCGCGGGCGCAAGGCGACAGATAGATGGATCTGTCGCCTTGCGCCGCTGAGCGTGATACTGGTCATAGATCGGTAGGTTGCAGACAGCTATAATCAGCTTGCTATCAGGAATGCCGATGAAGGAGGAGGCGCCTGTGGACAAGCTGGAGCTTCTGCGCCAGGTACCGATCTTTGCTCGTCTCGCGGACGCCGACCTGCGCCTGCTCAGCGCCAGCCTCGATACACAGGCCTTCGCTCGCGGCGAGATGATCTTCCACCAGGGGAGCGAGGGCGACCTGCTCTACCTGATCGTCCGTGGCCAAGTGCGGATCTTCACCAACAGCCAGTTGGGCCAGGAGCTGGCGATGAAGGTCTGCTGTCCCGGCGACTTTTTCGGCGAACTCGCCTTGCTGGACGGCCAGCCGCGATCGGCGAGCGCCCAGGCCATGCTGCCTACCAGTACGCTCACCCTCCACCGCGACGCCTTCCGCCAGGCTATCCGGCACGCCCCCGAGATCGCCGTGTCGGTGCTGGAGGAGCTCTCGGCACGGCTGCGGCGCACGAACATCTACGCCGAGTATCTCGCCAGCCACTCGGCTCCCCAGCGGGTGGTGCGGACGCTGCTCGACCTCGCCGACCAGCACAGCGCGGACCGCGAGGGGGGCACGCGGATCGACCTCTACCTCACCCAGGACGACCTCGCCAGCCTGGCCGGCACCACCCGCGAGACGGTGAACCGGGTGCTCAGCGGCCTGCGGGAGCAGGGCCTCATCCTGATCGAGCGCGCCCGCGTAAGCGTGCTTAACCTGCCCCAACTCGAGCGCAGCCTCATCTGATTGCAGATTGTAGATTGTAGATTGCAGCAGCCGCCCGCAACCTATATTCTGCAATCTGTAATCCCCAGCGGAGAACCACGATGTTCTACCTGTTCCTCTTCGCCCATCTGGTGGCCGACTTTGCGCTGCAGCCGCTCTGGCTGGTACGCCGTAAGAGCCGTTGGGACGGGCTGCTGATCCACGTGAGCGTGGTGCTCGTCTGCATGCTCGCTCTGATCCCCTTCGAGCCGGCCGCAGCTCCGCTCTGGCCCGTGATGCTGGCGATCAGCGCCGTGCACCTCGCCGCGGATCGCTGGAAGGTGCGCCACGCCGACGCGCTGCTCCGCCCGCCCGTCGTGCCGTTCCTGCTCGACCAGGCGATCCATCTCGGGACGCTGGCGGCCGCGCTGAGCCTGGCGCTGCCGGCGGAGCAGGTTTGGGGGTTGGAGGCCACGCCACTAGCAGTGCCTGCGATCTACGCCAGCGGCTATCTGACGGCCACGCTCGCCACGCCGATCGCCCTGATCGTACTGCTCGACCCCGCCTTCACCCACGCTGCCTGCGCAGCCCGCGCCCGCCTGCGCAGCCTCCTCACGGCGGCCCTGGTGCTCACCCTGGCGCTGCTGGCCGGCCCCGCGGCCCTGCCCACCACGCTCGCCGGCCTCATCCTGGCCGCGCGCCGGCCCGCCTCGCCCCATCCCCTGGAGACGCCAGGTGGCCTGCTCGCCGTCGCTCTCGCCGCAGCACTCACCGGCATCGGGCTCGCCGCGCTCCCGGGGTAGCACACGACAGCCGTCGCCGTTGGAAGCGACAAGAGCTTACATCGAGATCGAGCCCTTGCGGAAGTCACTCAGCCCGATACGCGCGTTGAGCAGCACGGGTCGGCCAGAGCGGGCCAGGGCGCGGGCCCGCTCGAGGGTCTCGCCAATCAATTCGGGGTCGTCGAGGAAGAGCCCGGCGGCCCCGAGCCCCTCGGCGGCCAGGTGGTAGTCGGTAGGGGCGAGGGTAGTGCCCACGGCGTCGCCGAGGATCTCGATCTGGTCGCGGGCGATCTGGGCCCAGGATGCGTCGTTGCCGACGACGGCGATCACCGGCACGCCGTGGCGCACGAAGGTGTCCAACTCGGCTAAGCTGTAGCCGAAGGCGCCATCGCCGAAGAGCACCCAGACCTCCGTCTCGGGGCGGGCGAGCTTGGCGCCGAGCGCGAAGCCCGCACCTACGCCGAGCGTCCCGAACGGGCCAGGATCGAGCCAGCGCAGCGGGCCGCGGGGGCTCACGGTGTAGGCCGCCGTCGCCACGAAGTCGCCTCCGTCGCCGACGATCAGCGAGTCGTCGGGCAGAGCGGCGTCGATCGCGCGGCAGAGCTGCAGCGGGTTGACATGTGCGGTGCGCTCCTCCGCCTTGCGCGCGATCTCAGCCTCGCGGTCCTCGTCGCGGGCCCGCAGCTGCTCGATCCAGGCCGTCCAGCCGGCGGGCATGGGCGTCAGGCCGGCGGCCAGCTCGCGCAGGGCGAGGCCGGGATCGCCGAGGATGGGGATGGTAGGTCGCCGGTTGAGATACAGGTCGGCGCGGCTGCGGTTGATCGCGATATAGGTGGCGTCGCTGCGGATGTGGCGGCCATAGTCGAGGCGGAAGTCGCACGGCACGCCTGCCAGCAGCACCAGATCGGCTTCTCTGAGGGCGGCGCGGCGCTGATGGCGCATGAGCAGCGGGTGGGCGCGACCGAGCAGCCCGCGGGCGCCTCCCGAGAGATAGACGGGCGCGCCGATGCGCTCCACGGCGCGGGCGATCTCGGCAGCGTCGCCGGCCTCAAGCAGCGTCTGCGAGCCTACCACCAGCAGCGGGCGCCGGGCCTGTTTTAGCGCGGCGGCGGCCCGCTCGACGGCCTGCGACGGAGGGGCGGGCGGCTCTACGGTCGCCGGCGGGCCGGCGCTGGCGCGCTCCGCGCCGCCGAACATGCGGGCCAAGTGGCCCCGCAAGTAGAGCCGGGTGGCGCGGGCGCCGAGGCTCTCACCGCGGACGGCGCCTACGTACTGGCGGCGCACGGTGGCTTCGTCGTAGAGCAGGTCGATCGGACACTCGAGGAAGACGGGGCCGGGCACGCCGCGGCGGGCCTCGTGGAAGGCCCGCTCAAGCAGCGGCACCAGGTCGGCCACGCGGCGGGCGGCGGCGGCCCACTTCACGTGGGGGCCCATCAGGGCCATCTGGTCGATATCCTGCAGGCTGCCGCGGCCCTTGAGCAGCGTAGCGGCCGCGCCGCCGATCAGCACCACCGGCGATTGGGCGACTTGGGCGTTCTTGACGGCGGTGACCGCGTTGGTGAGGCCCGGCCCGGCCGTAACGGCGACAACACCGGGCCGGCCAGTGAGGCGGGCCACCGCGTCGGCGGCGAAGACGGCGGTGGCCTCGTGGCGCGTGTCGATCACGGCGATGCCGCGGGCCTTGCAGCCCACGAGGATGGGCGAGATGTGGCCGCCGCAAAGGGTGAAGAGAAAGGGTACGCCCTGGGCTGCCAGGACGCTCGCGATCAGATCGCCGCCATGCATACGTTGCCTCCGCGCCGCGCCCCACAGTGGGGCGCCGCCCCGAAGGGACGGGCACATGGCCCATCCCTTCGGCCTCGCACGTCGCCTCGGAATGGGCGGGCACATGGCCCGCCCCTTCGGCTCCGTTGCTTTCGCGTTTTTCGCTCCGTTTCGCGAATTTCGCGATCACCCCTGCTGGAAGGCCGCGTCGAACGCCACGTCCGAGGGCGTGAGGTCGAGCCGGCGCACCAGCGCCAGCGCCTCGGGCGCGCCCTGGTCGCGATTCATCCCGTTGTCCTCCCACTCGATGGAGAGCGGCCCCTCGTAGCCAACGGCGTTGAGCGCACGGAACACCCGCTCGAAAGGCACGCCGCCCCGCCCCGGCGAGACGAAGTCCCAGCCGCGGCGGTAGTCGCCGAAGAAGAGGTGCGAGCCGAGGATGCCGTTGCGCCCGTCCAACGCGCGGACCGACTCCTTCACGTGGGCGTGATAGATGCGGTCCTTGTACTCGTAGACGAAGGCCACCGGGTCCACCATCTGCCAGTAGAGGTGGCTGGGGTCGAAGTTGATGCCGAAGGCCGGCCGGTTGTTCACCGCCTCCAGGGTGCGCTTGGTGGTCCAGAAGTCGTAGGCGATCTCGCCGGGGTGCACCTCCAGCGCGAACTTCACCCCCACCTCGTCGAAGACATCGAGGATGGGGTTCCAGCGCTCGGCGAACTCTTTGTAGCCGTCCTCGATCATCTGCGGCGGCACCGGAGGGAACATCGCCAGTACATGCCAGATCGGGCTGCCGGTGAAGCCGTTGACGATCTTCACGCCGAAGGCGGCGGCCGCCCGCGCGGCGTTCTTCACATCCTCGGCGGCGCGCTGCCGCACACCCTCGGGGTCGCCGTCACCCCAGATGCGGGGCGGCAGGATGCCCTTATGGCGCTCGTCGATGATCTTATCGGCCACGGCCTGGCCCACCAGGTGGGTGCTGATCGCCACGCACTGCAGCCCATGGCGCTCCAGCAGCTCGCGCTTGCGGCGCACATAGCCGTCGTCCTCGAGGGCCTTGTCGATCTCAAAGTGATCGCCCCAGCAGGCCAGCTCAAGGCCATCGAAGCCCCACTCCGCCGCCTTCTTTGCCAGCGTCTCCAGGGGCAGGTCCGCCCACTGGCCGGTGAACAGGGTCACTGCGCGTGCCATCGTTGGTTCCCCTCATCGCAGAGGCTTCTTCCACCCGACGGAGCGAGCACGGCGCCGTCT
>DAOUGF010000817.1:0-6203 GCA_034429295.1 Chloroflexaceae bacterium | reverse complement strand
AGCAGGTCCACTACCTCGCGCAGCGTATGGTCGGGCTCGCCGAGCATGGCGGCGTGGGCGCCGTGGCCCAGATAGAGCTCGGGGTGGTCGCTCACATCGGCGCCGCTGACGATCACGAACGCCCCGGCCTCGCGGGCCATCGCGATCATGGTGCAGGCGGCCTCGCGCATGCGGGTGAGGCACATCTTGCTGAGGAAGTTGAAGTTATCCTCGTAGAGGGCCACGATCCGCGGCCGATGGCGCTCAAGCGCAGCGGCGAACTCGTGCTCGCCCGCGGCGAGCATCGCATCGAAGAGGGCGACCGAGCGACCCACCGCCCGCAGGTTGCTCGCCGCATAAAGCGTGGCGAGCGGTGGGTAGGGCCGCATCTTCTCTACCTGCTTCGGATCGAAGATCAGGAAGTAGGAGTGGGCCAGGAGCAGATCGACCATTGCTAACTCCTCCAGAACGGCGGCCAGCTGTGTAGCTGCCAGTTGGGGGCCAGGGCCAGCGCCTGGCCCGGCGCGGACTCCCGCTGAGCTCTCCTAGCGATAGGCGGCGGCGAGGCGGGCGAGCGCCGCCGCGGCGAAGACCAGCCAGAACCCGAGCCAGACGATCAGCCATCCGGCGCGCCAGCGGGCCGGCAGCAGCGACTCCTGCCCGAGGGCGAGGAGCAGCGCCGCTGCCGGGAGCACGGGGAAGAGGTAGCGCCCCTGCTGGATCGGGTGGCTATCAACCAGGGCGTTGAGCAGGAGCGGCACAAGGGCGACGGCGCAGAGGCAGAGCAGTGTCCCGATCTGCAGCCGCCGCCGGCCGCGTCCACGGGCGAGGGCGAGGATCGCGCCGGCGAGCCCCGCCGCGCAGAGCGCCGCAAGGACCCATGCCCAGGCCGAGCCGTGGACAAAGGGGATATTGAACCATCCGAAGTGGCCCCAGAAGCTGACGAAGAGCCACTCGACCCAAGGCCCCAGGGGCAGCCCCCAGCCCAGCCTGCCGCTCTCCAGTGTCCAGATCAGCTCCCCGGCTCGCACATAGCGCAGGGCCGGCTGCAGGGGCGAGTCGGGGTGCAGGGCCGGGCGGGCGAGCTCACCGTTGGTGATCAGGTTGCCGGGGAGACCCACGCCGCGGGCCCAGATGTCGGCCACATAGAGCGACCCGCTGTCGGCGACGATACCGAGCCGCAGGTTGCGCGCGTACGCGGGCACGGGGGCGCCGAGCTCGGCCGCGCCGGTTCCATCGGCAGTGAATGGCTGCTCGTGGCGCCTGTCGTCGATGTAGAGCACCAGCCGGCCCGTGATCGGGCCTTCCCCCCAGACGCTGGCGCCTACCCGCAAGATGTTGTTGCGCAGGTGGAACGTCGCGACGGTGGGGAGCACTTGGATCACCTCTTGGCCGGGCTGCAGAGTGAGGGCGTAGCCCTGGGCGGCCGGCCGCCGCGGGGCCGGCGCGAGGGTGCGCGCGTCGTACCAGCCGCCCGCCCGGTCCCACAGCAACTGCCCGGCCAGCCAGCCCAGGCAGATGAGCGGGATCAGCAGCGCCGCGCTCCAGGCCAGCCAGCGCTGCGGGGCGGCGGATCGGCCCCAGAGCTGCCTCACAACCCACACGACGCCGAGGCCGAGGGCCATCAGCGCGTAGGGCAGGGCGGTGCGCTTGACCGCCAGCGCCACCAGGGTGAGGGCGCCGAATAGCGCCAGATCGCGGCCCCTCAGGCCGGCCCCAACCATCCGCACCAGCAGCAGGCAGAGGACGGCCCCGAGTATGTTCGCCAGGCCGTCGTTGCCCATCGCCGCTCCCACGCAGGTGGACATCGGGTGGAGGGCGACCAGCGCCGCTGCAGCGATGGGGAACAGGGAGCCGACCGGGTTGTCGACGAGTGCCTGGCCAGCCAGGTAGACGCAGGCCACCACCGCCGGCAGCAGGAGGGCGTTGAGCACCCTCAGCATGGTGAGCTGGGCTTCGATGCTCAGGCCAGGCAGCAGCCGGAGCGGCAGGGCCGCGAGCAGAAAGTAGAGCGGCGGGTCGCCGCCTACCTGTCGTGGCATGTAGAACATCCCGCGGGCCTCGTCGAGGGTCGCAGGCGGGGTGGCCGGCTGCTGCCCCAAGGCATAGTGGTAGAACTGCTCCCGGCCGAGCGAGGCGGCGATCTGCTGCTCCAGCTCGGGGCTGCGCTCCCAGGCCATGGGCACGCGGCCGAGCGCGGCGGCGAGGCCGGCATACTCGAAGAGCATCGGCTCGTCGGGCGCCTGCCAGCGCGGGATGCCGAAGGCGTAGATCAGGCCGTGGGCCAGGGCGATCGCCATCAGCAGGGTGAGCGCCAGGGAGCGCCGGGCGGCCTGCGCCCCTCGCGGCCTGTCGATCGCGGCGCGCAGCCCCTCGCCGCCCTCTGCTGATGCCAAAGCCCGCTTCATCATGGCCGCACCCTACAGTCTTTCTCCGCCACGATAGCTTTAGGGCGCCTTCCAGCTCGCCGCGCCCTCAATGCTCACTGGCCTTCGACCAGGTGTTTGAGCAGCAGCGCCGCGGTGCCGGGGTCGGAGCCGACGCTCAGCCGGTAGGCCGGGCAGGCGCCAAGGGCTGCAGCCGCAGCCTGCACCCGGTCCCCTAGCAGGTCGAAGCCCACCTCTGGCCGCCCGGCGATGGCGGCCGCGGCTTCGGCGGGCGCCAGCGGCACGATCCGGCTCGCCTGGTCGGCGCCCCGCTCGATCAGGCAGATGAGCGCCCGCTCGGCGTGGGTCGCCGGCTCGGCCCCGAAGGCCGCCGGATCGACAGCCAGCTTGCGCTTGCCGTTGGCCCGCATGCGCGGCTCCAGGCCGGCCAGTTCGGGGAAGAGCCGCGGCGCGTCGGGCGCCAGGTGGATCAGGCCGGGATGACCCCAGATCCGCAGGCCGCGGGCCAGGCTGATGCAGACCGTGTCCTCCGCGAGCAAGGCGAAGCCTTCGCGCACACAGGCGTAGCAGAGCGTGGACTTGCCGGCGCCGCTTGGGCCGAGTAGCAGCGCGGCCCGCCCGTTGCGCACCACGGCGGCGGCGTGGATCGGCGTGCGGTCGCGATAGTTCACCAGCAGCAGGGCCAGGCCCTCGATCACATTTGCCCGCAGGGCCATCTCATCGGCCGCGAGCTCGGGGGTGACGAAGGCGAGGGCGCTGCCCTGGTCCATGCGGGCCGTCAGCAGGTTGCCGCCGGCCGCGGCGATCAGCGTGCCGCCGTGGGCCCGGTAGACGAAGCGCTCCGCCTGGCCCACGGGCGGGTCGTCGGGGCCCACCTGATGCACGATGATATCCACGGTGAGGGGCGGATCAGGCTCCACCAGCGCGGGGGGCAGCTGCATCCAGGGCGCCAGCGCGCGTTCAGCGCTGGCGATCACGGCCGGGCTGTTGCTGCGGTAGCGCACCGGCACACCGAGCAGCGGCACATCCAGGTGCTCGCTCAACGGCGCCGTGTGGCCCAACTGTTCTCTCGCGGGGGAGAAGGGGATACTCATCGCGCTCCTGTCACCAGGGTGAAGGTCTGCAGATAGTGAAAGTCCGGGCGGCGCAGGCAGAACGCGGGGCTGTCAGGATCGCAGAGCTCGCTGAGCGCCTCCCAATCGGCCGGCGCCAGGTAGGGCCGCAGCTGCTCGCCCCAATAGCCGCGGAAGAGAGCCTCGACGAGGTAGGCCTCATCGGCGGGGGATAGGGGCGCGGCCCGCTCGATCGCGACGGTGTGGGCCCGCACATCGCGGAGGCCGGCGGCCCGCAGCCAGCCGAGCAGAGCGCGGATGCCGGCGGTGTCGGCCTCGCTGAGGCCGTACTTATCGCGGTAGTAGGCGCGATTCGCCTCCGTGGCCGCCCGCTCGAGGCGCGCATCCCAGGCAAAGACCATCTCGGGCAGCAGATGGCTCTGGCCCAAGGCGAGGCGTCCGCCGGGGCGCAGGAGCGATGCGAGGGTGCGCACGCCATCGAGCGGCTCCCGCAGATGGTTGATCGTGTTCACACACCAGACGAGGTCGAGGCTGCCCGCTCTGAGCGGCGGGGCGGCCAAGTCGGCTTGGAGCACAGCGACGGCGGGAGGCGTAGTTGCGCGGGCGAGCTTAGCGTGGGCCGTGGCGAGATCGATGCCGAGGGCGAGGCCGCCGGGGCTGACCTGCTCGCTCAGCCAGGTGGTGGCCAGCCCCGCGCCGCAGCCGGCGTCGAGCACAACCATGCCGGGGCGTAGGTCGAGCCCGGCGATCAGGCGCCGCAACTCGGGGGCGGCGAAGGCGTTGAAGAGCTGCAGCTTGCGCCCGTAGTCGCGCTGCGGGGTGTCGCCGAGCAGGCCTGGCGCGTTGTTGTCCGTCTTGATCATGGTGTGACCTGTGGCGAGGCGGGCGCGATGGCCTCGGCCCGCCGCCAGAGCAGGAAGGCGCCCCAGAGCAGCAGAGAGCCGTAGAGGCGTGGGTAGGCGAACAGAGCCCGTGGCCAACCGGCCCAGGCGGCGTTGTCGAGGAAGTAGGTAGGCGCGAGCAATAGCAGGGTGCCGGCTGCGATGAGCGCGGCAGCCAGGGGCGCCAGGGCGACGAGCCGGCGGGCCATGATCAGCGCCACGAAGAGCGGCGCGAGCAGTAGCACATAGTGATGCTGCTCGCCGGCGGGCTGCAGCGGCACGACGATACAGAGGGCCGCGCAGCCGGTGAGCAGCGGGGCGGCGCGGCGGGCACCTGCGAGCGTGAGCGCCAGGAGCGCCGCGGCGAGCGCCAGCCAGATGATCGTGGCGAGGATTGGCGCGTGGATCAGCGGCGCGGGCGTGTACTGCGGGTCGTAGACGAAAAGCTGGCGCAGCAGGCTGACGAGTGTCTGTAGGGCGGTGACGCCGAAGACTGGATTGGCCGCGAGGTCGCCGGCGCGGCCGCCGAGGTAGGCGCGCCAGGTGTCGGCGCCGACGAGCGGCAGGGTGAGCAGCAGGCCGGCCAGCCAGAGGGCGACGGCCCAAGCGCAGGCGCGCCAGCGGCGGGCGGCCAGGAGCAGCAGCCAGAGGGGAGCGCCGGCGAGCTTGGCCATGGCCAGGGCGGCGAGAGCCACGCCGCAAAGCCAGTCGCGCCGGGCGGCGAAGCCGTAGAGCCAGGCCGCGTACCAGAGGGCCAGGAGCGTGTAGACCTGAGCGTAGCGCAGTTCAGCCCGTAGGGGCTGGTAGAGCGCGACGAGGATCAGCATCAGCGCGGCCGCGGCTGAGGTGGTGCGGGCGCCCATCGTCGCAGCGGCGGCCGCGGCCAGCAGGCCGACCAACGCCAGCCAGAGCACGTCGAGGGCGAGCCAGGCGGCGCGGGCGGCGGTAGGGGGAAGCCAGGCCAGGGGCGTCATCAGCAGGGCCATCGTTGGCGGCTGATGCCCATAGATATCGTCCCGCACGCCGAGGGCGCGCTCCTGGGCTTGGAACCAGGCGTTATCGTAGATCCGCGGGTCGAGCTCGCCACGGATCAGCAGCTGGGCCGAAGTGTAGTAGGAGGCGAAGCCGAAGGTGTCGGCGCGGGCTGAGGGGAGCAGCACGCGCCATAGCATGGCGCCCGCCGCCAACGCCGCGACGATCCAGAGCGCGGCGAGACCGGGGCGCCCGAGGCGAGCCGTATGGCGAGCCACGGCGCTCATCGCTGGCCTCCCTGCGCCAGGGGCAGCGAAGCTGTGGGGCAGCTGCCGCCTTGCTGGCACGGCCACTCCCGCTCTCGGCGCAGAGGGGCATGCGCCGCCGGCCATCCTCGCTGGGGAAAAGCGTCGGCTTTGGGGTCCGGGGCAAGGCCCCGGCGCCGGGGGGTGTCGGGGGGCGGGGCGCTCCGCCCCCCGACAAAACAGGCGGGGTGCGGAGCGCTGTAGGGGCGGGTCCATGTGCCCGCCCCACGGCGCAGCCCCCACTGTGGCGGCGTCGCCGCCCACCGACTCACGCCGTAGGCCATGGCTCCTCCTGGGGCTGCGCGGGGGCCGCCGCGGCCACGCCGCGGTAGATCTCCTCGAGCTGCGCGGCCGTCCACGTCGCGTCGTGGGCGCGAGCCCAGCCTTGGGCGGCACGGCCGATGGTCTCGCGGCGCCCCGGCTCCGTCAGGATCGCGGCGATCGTCCGGCCGAGAGCCCTGGCGTCGCCGGGCGGCACGGCCAGGGCCGCGTTGGGCGCCAGTTCGGCCACCAAGCCGACGGCGGTGCCCACCGTGGGCACGCCCGCGGCCGCCGCCTCGCAGACGGCGACGCCCTGGCTTTCGTGATAGGAGGCCTGCACGTAGA
>DAOUGF010000816.1:0-4560 GCA_034429295.1 Chloroflexaceae bacterium | reverse complement strand
GGTGATGGCGTGAGTATAGGACCCAAACCGGCGCCGTGCCGCCTAACAAACATTGCTTCGCGCTGCAGGTGTCTGCATCCCACAGCTGTGGTGGTCGGGGAAGCACGACGCCGCTGATTGGCTGCTGCTCGAATATCTGCCCGCGGCGCCTCTGCGCACGACTTGGCTTGGCAATCCGGGTTGGATGCACACCCTCGCTCGTCTGCATCAGCTCCCCTTGGACGTATTTGCGGAGCTCGACGTGCCCTATCGGCCTACCTGGGACGACGCGATGACGGAGGCGGCGCTGGAATTGGTAGCGCAGCAGCAGCGGCAAGCTCTTCGCGCATACCTCCAAGCCATCGCTGCCACAACCGAGCAGTTGCAGCGCGAGGTGCAGCCCATCTCCGGCGACCCGAATCCGCGTAATTGGGGGCTGCGCAGAGATGGGAGTGCGGTACTCTTCGACTGGGAGCGTGCGGGTATCGGCCCTCGTGCGTTCGACTTGGCGATTACAATCCCGGGTCTGGCGAGTCTGGAGGCAGCGCAGCAGGTTGCCCGTACCTACCTGATCGCCGCCGGCAACTCGCTCTCCACACCGGGGGAGATCGACGCACTCACACGTGACATTGTCCGCTGCAAGGTATGGGTGGTCGCCGAGTTCATGGCGACGGTTGTAGAACAGGGGCTGGCCCTTGAGCCGGCCTACGCCTCGCTCTGGCAGGCTGTACCGGATTGGGTGGCGCGGATCGCCAAGCTGGAGCCGTAGCTGCGCTCAGGGCCTGGCCGTACACATCTCGAGGTGCAGCTGGTACTCATCCACGAGCGCCGCGCGACCTGGACGCTTGCTTACCGGACAGCAGCGCGAATTCCTGTCGCTAGACAAGTATTCCGTACAGCGATAGGCGCTCAGCTACCGCGATAGGTGGAGTAAGCCCACGGCGAGACGAGCAGCGGCACGTGGTAGTGGCCAGCGGCGTCGGCGACACCGAAGCGCACCGGCACCACGTCAAGAAAGGTCGGGTCCGGCAGGGCTAAGCCGCGGGCCGCGAAGTAGGCCCCGACGTGGAAGCGCAGCTCGTAGCGGCCGGGGCGCAGGGCCTCGCCGCTGAGCAGCGGGCCGTCGCAACGCCCGTCGACGTTTGTCGTTACGTCAGCCAGGGGCGTGTGGCCACCCTCGTCGAGGCGATAGAGTTCCACGCGCATGCCGGCGGCCGGAGTGCCGCCGTGGGTGTCGAGCACATGTGTCGTCAGCCGTCCCATACTTCTCCCGACATGGGCGCGCCAGTGCGCCGGCAGAATCGAACCGTGCGAACGATCATAACCGAGCGGGGGCGACGTCTCCAGGCAGCAGCCACCTGCTCGCTTCTCTCTTCTTTACGCCGGCTCCCGCTCGCGATACCAGTACTGATATCTGGTAGTAAAACCCAGCTTCGTGTAGAGGCCGAGGGCGGGGGTGTTGGTACTCAGCACCTGCAGATAGGCGCGCGTGGCGCCGTAGCGCTCCGCCCAAGCCGCGAGCTCGCCCAGCGTAGCGGCGGCCAAGCCGCGACCGCGGAAAGCCGGGCGCGTGGCCACGCTGAAGACACCCAACCACCCCCGCTCGACCACACCGAAGGCGACAGAGACGATGCGCCCCTCGAGCGTCGTCGCAGCGAAGCCTGCCGGCGGCCCGACCCGCTGCAGCATCTCGCGGCGAGCTGCAATTTTCCGCTCGTCGGTTTCGTCCTCACCCTCGAAATACGCTGCAAGCCAGCGCTCATCGAACTGCTCGCTCACCTGCCCCATCCCTACAGCCAGCTTCAGCATATTGCTCAAGGGCCCGGTCTGTACGAAGGTGGCGGTGGTATCGCGATAGCCGCGGGCCTCCAGCTCCCTGTCAAGCTCTGTCGGGCGGCTGGCCGGGCAGAGCTGGAAGCGGCAGAGCGCCGCGCGGCGCCGATAGAACGCCTCGGCGGCGGCGATCTTCTCGTCCAAGCCGAGCGTGCCACCGTGGCGAGGGGCGTAGACCGAGTTCGCCCGCCGGGTGACTCCCGCGTTGAAGCGCAGGCGCCAGCCATCGAGCTCTTGCGTCACGGCGGCCGGCACCGCGTTCGCCGCCAGTTCCTCGATCAGCGCGATCTCATCCATAGTGCGGGTTGAGTATAAAGCTAGTACGGCTTTCCACAAGTGAACTGCTGATAGGGACCACCGACGACAGACGACCGACGACCGCCTGCAGCTTGCCGACCGTAGTCTGTCGTCTGTGGTTGGTCGTCAGCCACACCCAACCCACTTCCGAACTGCACAACTAGCGGCCCGACACGAAGCAGCAGTGGTGTAGCAGCGCCCCATCGTGGGGCCGCAGCTACTCAGGAACGACCGTGTCGCAGAGGCGCAGCCAGGCGATCTTCGCGATCTCCTCGAGCGCGGTGCGGATCTCCTCGTCGCGGCTGTTGGTGAGGCGAACGGGGAAGGCGGCCAGAATCGCGTCGCGCTTATTCTCGCGGGCGCAGATAACGAAGGGGAAGCCGAAGCGCGCCTTATAGGCCTCGTTGAGGCGGGTGAAGCGCTCGAGCTCAGCGGCTGTGAGGGCCGTGAGACCGGCGGCCTCCTGCTCACGGGCCGACTCGGGCGTGAGCGCGCCGGCCAGCGCCATCCGGCCCGCGAGGTCAGGGTGGGCGCGGATGAGGGCGAGCTGCCGTTCCTCGCCGGAGGCCTCCACTACGGCACATAGCTCGCGATGCAGATCGGAGAGCGAGGCGAAGGGCCGGCGCTCCCAAGCGGCGGCGGCGATCCAGGGGGAATGCTCGAAGACATGGCCAATGGCGGCCACAAAGGCGTCGCGGTCGAGCTCGTTGAGGGCGGCGATGGTCAGGGTCATTGCGCTCTCGCTGTGCTGGCAGATGACGGCATTATAGCCTATCGGCGGGGAGTGGCGCCCCGCACCTGGCTTGTTTTGTCAGGGGGCGGGCGCAATCTTTGAGGATGCCTTCGGCATTCGTCACCCCGACATCCCCGCGCTAGGGGCCTCGCCCCTGGATCCCAAGCAGGAGGCCAGTACCGTATTTCCTGAAGAAAGTGTGCGGCTCGTTCAGCAGCGTTCTGCGTGTTGGTGAATTGTGTGAGCCAGAAGCCACAATTAGCAGTCAGATAGCACACCGTCTCAGGGGTTCCCGGTTGAATCCACGGTGGTGCTGTAACACCTTGTGGTGGAGTCTCATCCCAACTGCCGTCTTCCCGTTGACGCTCGAGAAGAAAGCGCGATGCGAGTTGTGTTTCAGGCGCTGTTTCTAACAATCCGAGAGCTTCCGCTTGCGCGAGACGGTAGCACGTGGCATCTAATGCACTGTATGATGAAGCCCAAAATGGCGCCCACCCGCCATCAGAGCGCTGATTGGCCAATAACTGTGTGGTAACTGAACCGGTTCTCCGGCGTTGTTCGAGGAGAGCAGCATGTCTGAGACAGCGACCCGCCCGTTCGATGTGATCGTGTTCGACCTCGGTGGTGTGCTCGTCGAGCTCGGCGGCGTCACGCGCATGCTCGAGTTGCTCAGCCACCGCCTCAGCGTCGAGGAGCTCTGGACGCGATGGTTGACCTCGCCGAGCGTCCGAGCGTTCGAGACTGGGCAGTGCGATGCCGAAGCGTTCGCCCACGCCCTGCTTGCCGAGTTCGAGCTCGCGATCAGCCCCGCGCAGCTGCTCGAGGAGTTCACGGCCTGGCCGAAGGGCCTCTATCCCGGCGCCCTAGAGCTGCTTCAGCGGCTTGCGCCGCACTATACCCTGGCCTGTCTCACTAACACCAACGCGCTCCACTGGCCACGGATATGCGATGAGTTCGGGCTCCTGCCGCATTTCTCGTTCCACTTCGCCTCCCATCTCATCGGCCTGCTGAAGCCCGATCGGGCGATCTTCGAGCACGTGATCGACCAGTTGGGGTGTGCGCCTGAGCGGATTATCTTTCTCGATGATAACCGCCTCAATGTGGAGGCCGCCCGCGCGGCAGGGATACGCGCCTATTGTGTCGTGGGGCTTGCTGGCGCTGTTGAGCAGCTTCGGGCGCTGCATATCCTGCCGCCGTCCACTGGTGTGGAGCTGTAAACTGCGGGGCAGGCCGGCGAAACGGGCTATAAGGAGTACCATGCCCATGCATCACACGACCGAGACTCTGATTATTGGCGGCGGCGTTATTGGTAGCTCGATTGCGTACCACTTGGCTCGTGCCGGCCAGCGGGTCCTCGTTGTCGAGCGGGCCGGCATCGCCGAGTCCCCCGCAGCGTCGTGGGCGAGTGCGGGCGGGGTGCGGCGCCAGGGGCGTGACCCAGCTGAGGCAGCCCTGGCGAGTGCCGCCATCGCCCGCTGGCCGACGCTGGAGGCCGAACTGGACGCGGACCTACACTACCGCCAGGGCGGGCAGTTGTTGCTCGCCGAGACCGAGGATGAGGTCGACCAGCTCGTCACGTTCGTCGCAGAGCAGCACGCGATGGGCTTCACAGACGTGCGGATGGTGCAGGGGAGCGAGCTGCGCGAGCTGGCGCCAGGGCTCGCGCCTACCGTCCTTGCCGGCAGCTACAGCCCTGCCGATGGCCAGGCCGACCCGGC
>DAOUGF010000815.1:0-3686 GCA_034429295.1 Chloroflexaceae bacterium | reverse complement strand
GCCCGCTCCGGGTCGTGCGCGCCCATCAGCTTCGCGTAGAGCAGGCCGTAGTAGTGGAAGGCGAAGGGGATGTAGTAGTCGCGCTGGTCGTTGGCGCCGTCGGAGTACCAGCCGTCGCCCAGGTAAAACTGCTCCAGCCGGTCGAGGGCGGCGTGCATCGCCCCGTCGTCGTGCTCCGCGCCCACCCGCGCCAGCCCGAGGTTCACCAGCACGCGGAAGAAGAGCCAGTTGCTATCTACAACCTCGAGCCGGTTGATCGCGCCGAGCCAGCGGGCCAGGTTCGCCCGCGCCCGCGGCTCCAGCGGCTCCCAGAGCTGCTCGGGAATGAGTGCCAGGCCCAGCCCGATCGCCGCCATCTCCACGAGTCGCTGGTTGCGTCCCTCCGGCTCGCCCCAGAACTCCTCGTGCTCGGGGTCGCTGCCGTTCGCCAGCCCGCGCCGGTACAGCTCCCACTCCGCGAAGGCGCCGCCGCCCGCTGCGAGCGGCACCAGGCCCCAGAGCGGCCGGGCGAACGCCTCCAGCTCGGCGGCGTGGTTGTCGTAGTGCGCGCCCGTGGCCCCCAACCGCACGCGGGCTGCGCCGGGGCTGAAGTACGGCTGCAGCGGCGCGAACAGCTCGCGCACCGCCTGCTGCAGGTCGGCGCGGGTGCGCAGCTCGTTCCCCGCAAATGAGTTGCTCATCACCCTTTGATCCCGCTCGTCGCGATCCCCTCCACGAAGAAGCGCTGGAAGGAGAGGAAGAGGATGATCACCGGGATGAGCGAGACGAGCGACGCCGCCATGATCAGCGCGTAGTCGGCCGAGTACTGCTGGATGAACATGCGCAGGCCGAGCTGGATCGTCTTCTTGGACTCCGAGTTCAGGTAGATCAGCGGGCCCATGAAGTCGTTCCAGACGCTCACGAAGGTGAAGATCGTCAGCGTGGCGAGCGCCGGCTTCGAGAGCGGCAGCATAATCCGGAAGTAGATCCCGTACTCGCTCATGCCGTCGATGCGGGCCGCGTCGCTAAGGTCGTTGGGGATGCTGATGAAGAACTGCCGCAGCAGGAACACGCCGAACGCCGAGAAGGCCTGCAGCAGGATCAGCGACAGGTGCGTGTCCACCAGATCGAGCCGCCGCATCATGATGAACTGCGGCACCATGTAGACCTGCCAGGGGATGGCGATGCTGGCGATATAGGCCAGGAAGAGCGTGTCGCGCCCCCTGAACTGCAGCTTGGCGAAGGCGTAGGCCGCGAAGCTGCTGGTGGCCAGCTGCAGGAAAGTGATGATCACCGTCAGCTTGGCCGTGTTGAAGAAGAAGGTCAGGAAGGGGATGCGCGTCCAGATCCGCACGTAGTTGTCCCACTGCGGGTTCGCCGGGATCCATTCGATCGGGAAGCGGAACACCTCGCGGTCGAGCTTCAGCGAGGCGGAGAGCATCCAGAGGAAGGGCAGGATCATCACCGCCGACATCGCGATCAGCAGCACGTAGGTGATCGTCTTGCCGACGCCAAGCTTGAGGCGGTAGGAGAAGCGCCCCTGTGCTTTACCCTCTCCGCGCCCGGCCTCTACCGATAGACTGCGCATCCCCGCTCTCTCCTCTGTGCTGAGCCTTCGCATATCTCGTCGCCGCGCCGTCCGCTACATATAGTTGACCCAACGGCGCTCCATGCGGAACTGCACGATCGTGATCACCAGGACGATCACGAACAGCACCATAGCGATGGCGCTGGAGTAGCCGTAGCGGAACTCCCTGAAGGCCATGTTGTAGGTGTGGATCACCAGCACATTGGTGGCCCGCCCGGGGCCGCCGCCGGTCATCACCAGGATGAGGTCGAAGACCTTGAACGACGCGATCGTGAGCATGATGCTCACAAAGAAGGTCGTGGGCGTCAGCATCGGCAGGGTGATGTAGCGGAAGCGCTGCCAGCTGCTCGCGCCGTCGATCGCGGCGGCCTCGTAGAGATAGGCGGGGATGCCCTGCAGCGCCGCCAGGTAGAGCACCATGTAGTAGCCCATGCCCTTCCAGATGCTCGCCATGATCACGGTGGGCATCGCCCATTCCACCGAGGCGGTCCAGCGGGGCGGATCCTCAACACCCAGCCAGATCAGCAGCTGGTTGATCGGCCCCATCGCCGGGTGGAAGATCATGTTCCAGACCACGGCGACGGCGACGAGCGAGGCCACGTAGGGGAAGAAAAAGACGGTGCGGAAGGCGTTGCGCCCGCGCAGCGGCTGGTTGAGCAGCAGAGCCAGCCCGAGCGAGGCGGCCATCGTCAGCGGCACCGTGAAGGCCACATAGTAGAAGGTGTTGAACAGCGCGATGCGGAAGGTCTCATCGCGGAACAGGCGCGCGAAGTTGTCGAGCCCCGCCCAGGTGATCGCGTTCGCGCCGTCCCAGTGCATGAAGGCGAGCACGAGGGAGAAGACCATCGGCACCAGCGTGAAGATGGCGAAGCCCAGGAAGTTGGGCAGGATGAAGGAGTAGGCGATCAGCTCTTGCTTGAGCTTGTTCCAGCGGATCCCCGCGAACGGCGACCCCTGCTTGCTCACCTGCGCGCTGCTCATGATCTCGACGCTTCCTCTCGCTCCGTCGCCGGCGCCATCGCCCCGCCGCGTTAGAACTCCATCCGGCCCCCTCTCCCGCTCAGGGAGAGAGGCGGGGGATGAGGGCGATTCGCCCCATCCCCACGCGATCGATCCTCACTCCTGCTTACTCGGACAGCACCTCGGAGACGCGGCGGCTCATATTAGCGATCCCTTCGTCCACCGAGATGGAGTTGGTCATGATCAGCTCGTGCTCCTCGTTGAGGATCTGCTCCACCGCGCTGACCTTGGGGTGCAGCGGGAGCTCGAGGCGCACGGTGGAGGTCTGCAGGGCCTCGTCGGCCTCGGCGGGCACACCCTCGACGGCGGCGAAGGCGGCCAGGGCCTCGGGGGTGCGCATCGCCGGGAGGTTGCCGGTGCTGGCGAGCACCTTGGCGCCCTCGGGGCCGGTGTAGAACTTGATGAACTCCCAGGCCGCGTCCTGGTTCTTCGAGTTCGAGTTGATCGCCAGCGAGGTGAGCGTGCCGGCGGTGGTGCCGGGCTCCACGCCCTCGGGGTGGGGGAACTTCGCGATACCCCAGTTGAAGTTGGTCTCGCCGGCCGCATCAGACTTGATCATCGTGCCGATGAACCAGGAGCCCATCGGCAGCATGGCCACCTGCTGGTTCTGGAATACGCCCGAGTAGTGGAGGTTGCCAGCCTTCAGAGAGCCGTAGTCCATGATAATGCCGTCGTTCTGCATGGCGACGATCATATCGTACATCGGCTTCATGAAGCTGTAGTCCTCGGCGATCACCGTGTTCTTGCCGTCCTGCACGGTGGCGAGCTGCACGGTGGAGCGCCAGACGTGGTGGTGGCCGCCGTAGACCTTATCGGCGCCGGAGCCGCTGGTGAGCTGGCGGGCCAGGGCGTCATACTCGTTCCAGGTGAGGTCGTTGTCGGGGTAGGGCACGCCAGCCGCGTCGAAGAGATCCTTATTGTAGTAGAGGATCCAGATGTCGCTGCGGAACGGCAGGGCGTAGATCTGGTCGCCGTAGGTCAGCTCCTCGGCCGCGCCGCTGTAGGCGCTCAGATCGATGCCGTCGGCCTCGATGTAGCTGTTCAGCGGGATGATCTGGCCACGGGTGAGCATCGCGGCGTAACCAGGGATATCCTTAAC
>DAOUGF010000814.1:0-16521 GCA_034429295.1 Chloroflexaceae bacterium | reverse complement strand
GCTCGCAAGACCATACACCGTGCAGGTGGTACGGGCATGGGGCAGCGCCCCAAGCTGCCCTAGCAGCGAGAGGCCATCCGCTCTCCTTGGCGGGGAGCGCGAGGGGCAGAGCCCGCTCGCAAGACCATACACCGTGCAGGTGGTACGGGCATGGGGCAGCGCCCCAAGCTGCCCTAGCAGCGAGAGGCCATCCGCTCTCCTTGGCGGGGAGCGCAGGGGCAGAGCCCGCTCGCACTTCCGCCCACTGCGCAGGTGGTACGTACCGGTAGAGAGCAGCGCCCGCAGGCAACGCCTCGTAGACACCGCCGCCGGGGCAGGGGGCGCAAGCTCCCGCTTACTTTGCCCACAACCCTGCGCATTGTATTGACACTTAGTGTATACTGCGGGTACCGCCTTAACTACATTAGCTGGCAAAGTCGCCTGTCCGCACTGCCGCCCTCCACTATCATGTATGCGCGCTTGTCAGCTATGATCAAGCGCGTTTTTTTTTGGCAAGCCTCCTCCTATCGCACCATAGTACCCAGATAGATGCGAGTGCTGGTCCTGTCCTCTTGTGTGTCTCATATCTCGCCCTCACTGATACTGCTCAGCCCGGGAAGCGCCCTTCACCCCTCTGCCCTCCTCACAAGGGTGGCGTTTGTTGGCGAAGGCGTGCTGATGGCCTCGCCGGCCCTCATCCCTCCGCCCTCTTCCCCCTGAGAGGGGCGAGCGTCGCGGGCCTCGCATCCACGCTCCTACCAGACCTGTCGTGAGAAGATGCCTATGCTCCCACCGCTCAAGGTAACCAACCTGCACGTCTCCTACCCTACACCGCGGGGCGTGGTGAAGGCCGTCGACGGCGTCAGCTTCACCGTCAACGAGGGCGAGCGCTTCGGCCTCATCGGAGAGTCCGGCTCGGGGAAGTCGACGATCGCCCTGGCCCTGATGCGGCTCATCAGGCCGCCGGGGCGCATCGATTCGGGCGAAGTGCTGCTCAACGGGGTCGATCTGCTCAAGCTGCCGGATGATGAGATGCGGGAGCGCCGCCTCGCCGACATCGCCCTGATCACCCAAGGCGCGATGAACTCGCTCAACCCGGTGATGCGGATCAAGCATCAGATCATCGACGGCATGCAGAGCCACGGGGTGCGGATGTCGAGCCGGGATTGGAACAGGCGCGTAGCTGAGCTGCTCAAGCAGGTCGATCTCGAGCCGGAGGTCGCGAATCTCTATCCGCACCAGCTCAGCGGCGGGATGAAGCAGCGCGTCTGCATCGCGATTGCGATCAGCCTGCAGCCCAGGCTGATCATCGCCGACGAGCCGACCAGCGCGCTCGACGTTGTGGTTCAGCGCCGGGTGATGGAGACGCTGCGGAAGGTGCAGGAGGAGCTTGGGGCGTCGGTGATCCTGATCGGCCACGACATGGGGCTGATGGCCCAGTTCGCCGATCGGGTGGCGGTGATGTACGCGGGCAAGCTGGTTGAGGTTGATACCGTTCACAACATCTTCGCCCGGCCCCAGCACCCATACACTCGCCTGCTCATGAGCAGCATCCCGTCGCTGGACGAGAGAAACCTGGTGAGTGCGGCAGCGTCCGACCCTGCTTCACAGCCGATGCGGCCGCCCGACGAGTTGTCGCCCACTCCCCTTCCATGAGCCATGCCGCTCGAACGAGCGAATCGTTGTGTCAGAACAACATTGATTCGGTGTGCATGCTCAGGAGCACCCTCTCCCTGAGCGGGAGAAGGAGGCCAAAGCGCTGCCTGATGCGCTGTTTGTGGATTTCCCTTCTCGCCCTGAGGGAGAAGGAGCCGATGAGATGAGGGCCGGATGCCCGCTCTCACGCCAGAGAAGTGTCTGCCCCGAGCGCGATGAGGAAACGCTATGACCCCACTGCTGGAGGCGCGTAACGTCACCAAGATCTTTGGCGGCGGGCTGTTCAGCAAGCAGCGCGCCCCTGCGCTGAAGGATTTCTCGCTCGCCATCGAGAGCCAGTCGCCCTCCATCATCGCGGTGGTTGGCGAGAGCGGCAGCGGCAAGAGCACCATGGCCCGCCTGTTCCTCGGCTTCGAGACACCGACCTATGGCGAGGTGCTCTACCGAGGGAAAGATCTACGCCGGCTCTCACGCCGGGAGTGGGATGAGTTTCGGAAAGATGTGCAGGCCGTCTTTCAGGACCCCTTCGAGGTCTACAACTCATTCTACAAAGTAGACCACGTACTGCAGATGGCGGTCGATAAGTTTCGGTTGGCGCGATCGCGGCGGGAAGGCCAGGCGCTGATCGAGGAGACTCTGCGCGCCGTCGGGCTGAGCCCTGAGGCGACGCTCGGACGCTATCCGCACCAGCTGAGCGGCGGGCAGCGCCAGCGCATCATGGTCGCCCGCGCGCTCCTGCTGCGGCCCAAGCTGATCATCGCCGACGAGCCAGTCTCCATGATCGACGCCTCGCTACGCGCCACGGTCCTGGCAAACCTGCGCCAACTGAAGGAGAACTTCGGCATCTCCCTGATCTACATCACCCACGACCTGACCACCGCCTACCAGATCAGCGACTCGATCATCGTGCTCTACCGGGGCGAAGTCGTCGAGGCCGGCGACCCCGAGCAGGTGGTGAAGCGCCCGCAGCACGCCTACACACAGCTCCTCATCAGCTCGATCCCCCGGCCGGACCCGAACCGCCGCTGGGGCGAGGAAGTTTCAACGCCCGGCACAGCCAAGGAGTGGCTGGCCGCAGATGCCGCTCCGACCGAAAGCTAACGACGCTCACACCGGTCGGGCGAGAGAGAAAGGAGGGCCGATAGCTGACAGCATAGCGTACACATTCAGATGCCTGTATCAAGTGCCATGGCAAGGAGAACGAACGATGCACAGGAAGCTCTGGCTCGTGCTTGTCCTGTTCGCAAGCCTGCTTGCAGCTTGTGGCGGAACGCCGCCCGCAGCGAGCGATCCAACGACCGCCCCCGCAGCCGAGCCCACGTCGGCGCCGGCTCAGCCTGAGGCGACCGCGGCCCCCGCGGCGCCCGCCGAGCCGACAGCGGCGCCCACTGAGCCCGCAGCCCAGGAGGCGGCGACGGAGCCGGCGGGGGCCACAACCGGGAGCGCCGAGCGTCGCGAGACCCTCAACATCGCCATCGGCGCTCGGATCGCCGACCCCACCAACTTCAACCTCTACGCGCCGGGCGTCAGCCGCTCCGACACCGGCCTCCATCAGGTCGTCTACGAATACTTCTTCTACAACAATCTCCAGACCGGTGAGTTCATCCCCTGGCTCGCCACAGACTACAGCTACAGCGACGACTTCTCGACCATGACGGTCAACCTGCGCGAGGGCGTGACCTGGAGCGACGGCGAGCCATTCACGGCGGACGACGTCGTCTTCACCTACGACCTGCTGCGCGAGAACACCGGCATGACCTGGGCCGAAGAGGCCAACAAGCGCGTTGCCTCGGTTGAGAAGATCGACGACCTGACCGTGCAGTTCAATCTGACCGAGCCCAACCCGCGCCTGCACGAGAATCGCGAGGCCTTCCCTGCGGTCGGGATCTGGGGCGGCATCACCATCCTGCCCCAGCACATCTGGGAAGGCCAGGACCCGCTGACCTTCAAGAACGCCCCGCCGGTGGGCACCGGGCCCTACAGGATGGTCAACGCGACCGAGACGGCGATCACCTATGAGCGCCGCGACGATTGGTGGGGCACGCAGGCCTTCGGCGTCACCCCCGGCCCGCGGGTGATCAACTTCCAATATCTCGGCGCCGAGACCAATGCCGCCCTGGCGTTGAGCTCCAACGACATCGACACGCCGTTCATCGGCATCCTCTCGCTCGGCACCTTCCAGCAGGTGGCCGGCCAGAACCCCAACGTCACCGCATGGCAGCAGGACGCCCCATACGCCTGGCTCGATCCCTGCCCCAGGGCGCTGATGGTGCAGAACGCCAACCCGCCGTGGGACAATAAAGATGCCCGTTGGGGGCTCTCCGCGATGATCGACCGCCAGGCGATCGCCAACCTGGCCTATGAGGGCACCACCGTGCCGAGCTGGGGCATCTGGCCGTTCTACGATGGCCTGCAGCCCTACTTCGACGCCATCTCCGACCTGCGGAGCCAGTACCCCACCGAGGCCTTCGATATGGCCCAGGCCGAGCAGCGGCTGACCGCCGCCGGCCTCACAAAGGGCGGCGACGGCATGTGGGCCATGCCCGACGGCACGCCGCTCACGGTGACCTACCTGGTGAACGCGGACTCCAACGAGGAGATGAAGGTCTCGGCGGTGCTTGCCGATCAGCTCAGGGCCGGTGGGATCAACGTCGAGGTGCAGCCGCTGAGCGGCGGCCCGCTCAACGACGCCATCCTGAAGGGCGACTACGACCTCAAGCTCCACTCCTTCTGCCCCGGCTACATCTTCGATAACCTGGAGCTCTTCCACAGCAAGTTCTACGTCCCGCTGGGCGAGGATGCGCCTTGGTACGAGCGCAACTCCTTCCGCTACCAGAACCCGGAGTTCGACGCGATCGTGGACCAGATGGCGGCCACGCCGCCGGACCAGACCGAGCAGCTCACTCAGCTCTACCACGACGCCATGGCGATCTGGTTCGAGGATCTGCCGGTCGTCCCGGTGATCCAGGCCCCGGCCCTGGTGCCGTTCAACACCACTTACTGGGAGGGCTGGCCCAGCGCCGACAACCCGTGGAACATGCCGGTCAGCTGGTGGGCCACCTTCAACCTGGTGATCAACGGCTACCCGTCGCCAGAGACTGGCGAGTGGGTCGGCGGGATCAGGCCCGCGCAGTAGCCCGAAACGCCCGCCCCTCTGTAGCCCCGTAACCTCTCCCCCTTCTCCCTCGAGGGAGAAGGGGGATGAGGACACTTCCCCAGCTCATACCCGATGTGGCATTTTAGGCAAAATTCATGTTCACTTACGTCAAATATCTGGCCGAGCGCATCGTCATCCTGATCGCGACCGTCTTTATCTCGATCTCGGTCGTCTTCTTTGTGCCAAGGCTTGTCCCAGGCGACCCGATGGGCGCCATCCTGGTCAAGATGGCATCGGTGGGGGGCAGCCGCGGGCAGTCGGCCCTGGTGGAGGAGTACAGGCGGCGCTTCGGCCTCGATAAGCCTCTCTGGGAGCAGTACCTGAGCTATCTGCGGGAGCTGGCCCAGGGCAATCTCGGTATCTCGATCGCCAGCTTTCCCACCGAGGTGATCACCCTGCTGAGATCGGCGCTGCCCTGGACGATTGGGCTGCTGACGGTGACCACGCTGGTGAGCTGGGTTCTGGGCTCGATCATCGGCGCCGTCGTTGGCTGGCAGGGCAGGCGCTCGTGGCTGACCCAGGCCTTTGTGCCGATCGCGCTGCTGCTCTACACCACACCCTACTACATCCTGGCGATCATCATGATCTTCCTGTTCGCCTTCCACTGGCGGATCTTCCCGCTCTCCGGCGCGTTCTCGACCGCGGCCAGGCCGGAGCTCTCGCTCACGTTTGCCCTGGACGTGCTCCGCCACGCGGCGCTGCCGGCGCTGAGCATCATCCTTGTCTCGCTGGGATGGTGGTTCCTGAGCATGCGCAGCCTGATCGTCTCGCTGAAGGGCGAGGACTATATTCTCTGGGCCGACGCGAAGGGCCTGGCGCCCAAGCGCATCCTCTGGCGCTACGCCTTCAGAAACGCGCTGCTCCCCCAGGCGACCGGGCTGGCGATCTCGCTGGGCCATATCGTCGCGGGGGCGCTGATCACCGAGGTGATCTTTGCCTACCCTGGCATCGGCTGGGTGCTCTACAACTCGATCAAAGGGCTTGACTACCCCGTCATCCAGGGCAGCGTACTCCTGATCATCTTCGCCGTCGCCTTCGCCAACTTCGTCATTGATATCGCCTACCCGCTGATCGATCCAAGAATCCGCTATAGCCAGGCAGGGAGGGGCTGATGGCTACGCTTGCGCTTGAGCGGCAAGGGCTGAGCTGGGCGCTGCTGCAGAATAAGAAGTTCGTGGTCGGCGCGATCATCTTTGTGCTGCTGGCAGCCGTGACGCTCGCCGGCAGCCTGACGGTGCGGCCTGAGGATCGCCGTTCCGGCAGCCTGCCGCCCCGCCTGCCTCCAGGGCAACAGGCGCTCCTCGGCAGCGATTCGCTCGGACGCAGCATCGCCGTCCAGATGACCGAGGCAGTGCCGAACTCCATGCAGGTCGGCCTGATCGCCGCAGCCCTTGGCACGCTGCTGGGAGCGCTGATCGGTTTCATCAGCGGCTACTTTGGCGGCATGATTGATGCCCTGCTCAGGATCCTCATCGATGTCTTTCTCTCAGTGCCATCGCTCCTCTTCCTGATCCTGATCGCCTCGCTGGTGCGGGGCTTAGGTGTTCAGGCCATGGCGCTGATCATCGGCATGTTCGCCTGGGCATGGCCCGCCCGGCAAGTCCGCGCGCAAGTGCTGAGCCTCAAGGAGCGGGGCTTTGTGCAGGTCGCCCGGCTCACCCGTATGAGCGGGCTGGAGATCATCTTCCGCGAGCTGATGCCGCATATGCTGCCCTGGCTCGGCGCCAACTTCGTCAACGCCTTTATCGCGGCTATCCTGGCCGAGTCCGGGCTCTCCATCCTCGGGCTAGGGCCGCAGCGCGAGATGACGCTGGGGATGATGATCTACTGGGCGCTCAGCTACGGGGCGATCTTGCAGAACCTCTGGTGGTGGTGGCTCACGCCAGTGCAGACCCTCATGGCCCTCTTCCTTGCCCTCTACCTCGTCCATCTCGGCTTCGACGAAGTGAGCAATCCGCGGCTGCGCGCGCAAGGATAGGGCATGCCAGAACAGACGATCGTGCATGAGGGGCGGTTCGGCCCGGCGCAGGAGAAGAGTTATGTCCACCTGCCCTTCGAGATGCCCGCCGAGGCGGTGCGGGTGGACGTCCAGTACACCTACAGCCAGCAGATCGGGTCCGATCCGCTGCTCACGGGCGGCAGCACTATCGACCTCGGCCTCTTCGATGCCCGCGGCATCGACTTTTTGCAGGCCGGGTTCCGCGGCTGGTCCGGCAGCGAGCGCTCGTCGATCAGCGTGGGCGAGGCGCAGGCGACGCCCGGCTACCTGGCCGGCCCGCTGACGCCGGGGCGCTGGCATGTGCTGCTCGGGCTGTACAAGATCGCGCCGGAGGGCTGTGCCTACCGGGTAACCATCACGATCACGACCGAGCCGGGGCGCCAGCCGGGCGGCGATCTTCCTGCGCCGGCCACGGCTCTGCCGGCATCACCCCCGCGCCAGGAGCATGCAGGCTGGCTGCGCGGCGAGCTCCATTGTCATACCTGGCACAGCGACGGCGACGACAGCGCAGCCGAGGTTGTAGCGCTGGCGCGCAACCGTGGCCTTGCGTTCCTGGCGATCACCGACCATAACAGCATCAGCTCCCAGCGCGAGCTCGCCGGCCTGCACGACCCAGGGCTCATCCTGATCCGCGGCTTAGAGGTGACGACCTTCAAAGGCCATTGGAACGTCTGGGGTATCGACGACTGGGTGGACTTTCGGGTGCTAGAGCCCGATGAGATGGCGGCCGCGATTCAGTTCGCGGTCGAGCGCGGCGCCGTCACCTCGTGTAACCACCCGAAGCCGTTCGGGCCGCCCTGGGAGTACGAGCAGGTCGCCGGCTACCACTGCGTCGAGGTCTGGAACGGCCCGTGGCATACCTTGAACCAGGCCTCGCTCGACTTCTGGGCGCAGCAACTGGCCCATGGGAGGCGCATCCCGGCGATCGGCGGCAGCGACTACCATCGCAAGAGCCAACTCGCGGGGACCTCGCCCCGCGGGCCTGGGACGCCGACGGTCTGGGCCTACGTTCCGCACAGCCCCGATGCGAGCGGCATCCTCCAGGCGATCCGCCAGGGCCATACCAGCCTCTCCGCCGAGCCGGACGGCCCGTTCCTCGAGTTGCGGGCAGGGGCCGAGTTCGCGAGCATAGCGGGCGATGCGCTGCCGCGGCCGGCGGAGGGGCCGCTCCCCATTCGCCTGCGCTGCCTGCGGGGCGCCAATTGCCGGCTTGCGCTCCTCGATCAGCGGGGCGCGCTGTTGGAGCGACCGATCACAGGGCCGGACGAGACAGTGAGCGCCGCGCTGGAGGTCGGGGAGAGCCTGTTCGTCCGCGCCGAGCTCCGCAGCGCGAATGGGGCGATGCGAGCCCTCACCAATCCGATCTACCTGGATGGATAGCTCCATCCCGGCCGAGCGCCTCGCCGCCGGTGCGGCACCCTTCTGATATGACACGCGACCCCCTCAAGGTCATCCACCTCGTCTTCAAGACCCATCTCGACATCGGCTTCACCGACCTCGCCCGCAATGTGGTGGCGCGCTACTTCGACGACTTCATCCCGCGCGCGCTCGCGGTGGCGGAGGAGCTACGCAGCAGCGGCGACGATGTGCGTTTCCGCTGGACGACCGGCGCCTGGCTGATCTACGAGTACCTCGAGCACGCGGCGCCGGCTGAGCGTGCGCGCATGGAGCGGGCCATCGCCGACGGCGATATCGTCTGGCACGCCCTGCCCTTCACGACCCATAGCGAGCTGATGGACGCCGACTTGTTCCGCTTTGGGCTGAGTCTCGCGCGGCGGCTCGACGAGCGCTTTGGCCGGCGGACAATTGCGGCGAAGATGACCGATGTGCCGGGCCACACCCGCGCGATCGTGCCGCTCCTGGCCTCGGCGGGCGTCCAACTGTTGCATATCGGCGTCAACGCCGCCTCCACACCCCCGGCCGTGCCGCCGCTGTTCGTCTGGCGCGACCCAAGCGGCGCCGAGGTGATCGTGATCTACCAGCGCGGCGGCTACGGCGGGCTGGTCGAGGCGCCGGGCTTGCCCGACCTGCTGGCCTTCGCCCACACCGACGATAACCGCGGCCCACAGTCGGCCGAGCAGGTGCGCGCCGAGTTCGCCACCCTGCGCCGCCGCTTCCCCCACGCCCGCGTCGTCGCCTCGACGATGGACGCCTTCGCCGAGCGGCTGCTGACGATCAAAGCGCAGTTGCCGGTTGTGACGGGCGAGATCGGCGACACCTGGATTCATGGCATCGGGAGCGATCCGAAGAAGGTCAGCACCTTCCTCGAGCTGAGCCGCCTGCGGCGCACGTGGCTGGCCGATGGGCGCGCGCATCCCGCTGACGCCTGGTTCGACGCGTTCAGCCGCGCGCTCCTGATGGTGCCGGAGCATACCTGGGGCCTGGACGAGAAGCTCTACTTCAACGACGCAAGCAGCTACGCCCGCCCGCAGTTCGACGAGGCGCGACGCCGGCCGGAGGCGCAGCGCTTCGCGGCATCCTGGGCCGAGCAGCGCGCCTATCTCGACACGGCGCTCGCAGCGCTCGATGGAACGCCGGTAGCGAGCGAGGCCGCCGCGGCGCTGGGCAAGCTGGCGCCCGCGCGGCAGAGCGTGGCCGCCATGGCCCGTCTCGCTCCAGGCGAGCCCGTGGTGGGGGCGCGGCTGAGCCTCACGATCGACCCTCACACGGGGGCGATCTCGCGCCTGGTCGATCGGGCGACCGGCCGCCGCTGGGCCGGCGCCGAGAATCAGCTCGCGCTGCTCCGCTACCAGACATTCTCGCAGGCCGACTACGACCGTTTCCGCGCTCAGTACAACATCAATCAGCGCACGACAGCAGCCTGGGCGATACCGGACTTTACGAAGCCGGGTATCGCCCAGGCTGGCGCGGTGTCGCGCTGGTGGGGGGCGCAGCAGGTGGAGCCCTATCACGAACGCACGCACGATGGCGAGCGCGTGCTCGTGCACCTGACGATGCCGGCTGAGGCGACCGAGCGCTTCGGCTGCCCGCGCCTGGCAGTGCTGGAGATCGTGCTGCCGGACGATGAGCCGGCGCTCTTCCTCGGCCTGCAGTGGTACGAGAAGCCAGCGAGCCGCCTCCCCGAAGCCCTCTGGCTCTCGTTCTCGCCGCGCGGGTTAGGCGCGCGGGGCTGGCAACTCTGGAAGATGGCCCAGCCGATCGCGCCGGACGAGGTTGTTCGCGACGGCAACCGCCGGCTCCACGCGGTCCAGCGGGTCGAGTATCGCGACCCCGCGGCGCATCTACGTCTCGAAACGCTCGATGCGCCGCTGGTCGCGCTGGGTCAACCCTCGCTCCTGACCTTCACCAATCGGCTGCCGTCGCTACGGCAGGGCGTCCACGTGAACCTCTACAACAACGTCTGGGGCACCAACTTCCCGATGTGGTACGACGAAGACGCCCGCTTTCGCTTTGTGCTGCGACTTACGAGCCACTCTCCGCGGTAGCCTCGCCACGGTGCACGAGCAGCGGCACCTCGCCGCGGCGCAGCACCTTGTCGGCCACGCTGCCGATCAGCAGCCGCCTGATCCCGCTCCGGCCCGCCGTGGACATCGCGATCAGGTCGCTCCCCTCGCGCTGGCTCTCCTCGAGGATCGTCAGCGCCACTTGGTCGCTCACCACCACGCGCGTCCGCACCGTGGCGCCCGCGTCGGTCAGGCGCGCCGCGACCTGCTCCAGGTAGCGTTGGGCCTCCTCCCTGTCGCGCATGGTCCGCTCAGGGTTGAAGTCGGTGGGTGTCGTAAACGGAGCGGCGGGGCTCAGGACGGCAGGGACAACCACCCGCAGCAGCGTGTACTCGGCCCCGAGCAGCCGCCCGAGGGCCAGCGCCGGCTCCAGGATCGCCTCCGAGCGCGCGGAGCCATCAAGCGGGATGAGGATGCGCCGCGGCGGGGCAGGCTGGCGAGCCTCTGGCGCTCGCTCCTGGGAGCGCAGCACCAGGATGGGCGCCGGGCTCAGCCGGATGAGCGCGTCGGTGACGCTGCCGAGCCAGAGGCGGGTGAAGCCGCCACGGCCGTGGGTCGTCATCACGATCAGGTCGATCTGGTTGGCGGCGACGTAAGACGCGAGTATGCCGGGGACGGTCTGATCGAAGTTGTCGCCCTCGAGCGGGTCGAGCACAACGATCGTCACAGGGAGATCCTGCTCGGCCCGCAGCCGGTCGCGGGTCTGCTCCAGATAGGCCTGATCGTGCAGCCTCCCGAGCGAGTGCAGGTCTTCATCGATCACCGGGTAGCCCTCGACATAGATCGGGGCTACCATCGTTCGCACGGAGACGAGCGCGAGATGCAGGGTCGCACCGGAGCGGCGCGCGATCTCGGCCGCCAGGGGCAGGGCCTCTTCGCTCAGCGGCGAGCCGTCGAGCGGTACAAGGATTGCGCGGTACATACACTTCTCCTTCCCCTCCGGCCGGTCGGCTGCAGTGCGACCGGCCCCGGACCGTGGAGGTGATCAAAAAGGCGAGCCCCCCACGGCATTACTCTCGTGGTGGTCTCGCCAGAAGTGTTGCTGCACCTGTGACTAACCGGGAGCATGGCTCCGTGCTGACGGCTAGTCGCCCGATGGTGGGTGGCTACTCCCCTACCGCCTTCATTATACCATCCGGGAGCGGTTCCCGGCGTTAGAAAGCGGCAACGCCGGTTAAAGAAGCGCAACCCGGGCCCGCCGGCAGACCTCGCGGCGCCCCTACGGGCCGGGCTCCTGCCGCCATGACAGCGACATGCTCCCGTCGGGTTGGAGCTCCACGCGCGTGCCGAGAGTGCGGCCCTCACGGCTCAGACGCCGGCTGAGCCAGAGCGCCTCCTCGGGTGCGGCGCGCCAGAGGCGCAGGCGTCGCCGCCGCACCGGCAGCAGGCGCCCGCGCACCAGACGGCCGGCGCGGTCGAGCGTGGCCAGGACGATCAGGCCCAGGTCGGGGCGATAGACCTCGTAGCCGCCGATGCCCTCATAGTCGTTGATCAGGTCGCCGCAGCCATAGAGAATGAGCCGGCCCTGGTAGACCTCGATCCCGAGCGGGTGGTGGGACGAGTGCCCGTAGACGATGTCGGCCCCGGCAGCCGCGATAAGCTGCTGCGCGAAGGCGCGGTGTCGCCTGGGGATGTAGTAGCCCCAGTTGCCGCCCCAATGAAGCGAGACGACCACCAGATCGCCCGGCCGCCGCGCCGCCGCGATCTGCGCTGCCACCTGCGACACAGCCCGCGGCGAGGGGTCGGCCAACCAGTTGACGCCGGGCTGCTCCTCGGTCGCTGCCCACTCGGCGGGAACACCGCTCGACGGCAACCCCCAGGCGAAGATCAACACACGTCCCGCTCCCGCCAAGTCCATGACGGCAGGCGCGGCGGCCTCGGCCTGGCTCAGGCCCGCCCCGACGGCAAGCATGCCGGCGCCCCGCACGCTGCGCAGGGTCTCGTGCAGCCCCGCGTAGCCCCAATCGAGCACGTGGTTGTTCGCGAGAACGCAGCAGCCAACCCGCGCGGCCGTGAGGCAGGGGATGTTGGCCGGGTGCATGCGATAGTGGATCTGCTTGCCAGGCCATGGCGTATCGCTGGTGGTGATCGCGGTCTCAAGGTTGATCAGCCGCAGGTCAGGGGCCGCCTCGTCGAGCATGGCGAGGGCGTCGCCCCAGATGTAGTCAGGGGCGACAGGCGCATCGATCGCCCCGCTCGCGCGGCGTGCGAGAGCAACGTAGCTGGCCGCATTGCTGATCGCCGGCTCGTAGAGCGTCGGGTCGCCGGGATGCGGGAGGATCTGATCAATGCCGCGGCCGACCATCACATCGCCGCAGAGGGCGAGCGTGATCGGGCCTCCCGCCGACGCATCGAGCGTCATCTCCTGAGAGCTCACGATAGGGCCCTCCCGGCATGAAGCGTAGCATATTGCGCCCCAGGCCTGAATGCATCCAACAAGCAGAAGCGGCCCCGTATCGCCGGGTTAGCCGGATGTGAGCTGCTGATAGTGACGACCGACGACCGACGACCGCCCGCAGCCCGTCCGACCGTAGTCGGTCGCCGGTCGTCACCTATCCTGCTTCCGAACTGCACAGCTAGTGTGCAGCGGCGCCAGCGTTCACCGTGGCCACGTCGGCGAACCGCTCGCCTGCGGCCAGGCTTCGCCTCCGCTCGATCAGCACATCCGCATGCGCGTAAGGATACGGCGGCTGCCAGCCGGGAGGCGGCGGCGCATACGCCGCCGGGTCGTGCTCGGCGTAGCTCAACACGGCATCATCATCGATCTCCAGCAACACCGCCCCTTCCGTCACCTCACGCACTGCACTCATCGGGATGACTATGGGCCGATCGCTGGGCGCAGCTGGTTCGAGCCGGAAGCTCACGGGGCCCTGCCGGTTCCCGGTCTGCGCCTGCACCACCATCGCCGTCACGCGGCGGTGGCGGGGGTGGATCACCACTCGCTCGACCTGTCCGAGCCGCGTCCGGGCGGTATACACCTCCTGGCCGATGCGCGGGAAGAGCGCCCGCTGATCCTTATCCTGGTCAGCGCTCCCTTCGGGGCGACAGACAACCGCGCGGACGCCTGACACGCTGCCTACCACCGTCTCGAGGGCAGTGCGCATCGCCGAGTTGACGGGCTCGCCATGTAGAAAGACAACGCCACGCTGGACGTACACGATGACTGGAAGCCCGCGTGTTCGTTTGTCGCGTTCGAGCGCCTGGACGACGGCGAGATGGAGCTCTCCGTCAGTAATGATCTCGTTGACGACCCCGAGCACACCAGGCACGCGACGCGCCACATGCTCGGCCCGCACGGGGCTCACGCCCGCGACAGCGTGGCCGCGCAGCGTCACCACCCCGGCAGTGACAGCCACGTCGATCGTCTGCGCATCGAGCCGGCGGAGGTGATCATTACTCCGCAGCTCTTGCTCCACATCCTGCTTGATCGCGCTATCGCTCCGATACTCTGGCAATTGGTCGAAGGCCGCTCTATCCAATTTAAGCCAGATCTGCTGGGAATCCCAGTCTGCCACCTGATCGATCGGAACGATCACGTTGCGGCCGAACAAATAGCCTGTCCGGACGACGAGCTGCCGCAGGCTCCACTCCGCGTCGAGCAGCAATCCCGCGAGCCGCCCGATGCGCTGTGTATCAATCCTGACCGCCTGTCCCACGCGCAGTGGAACGAGCCGGTCGGTGAGGCTAGTCTGGCGTTGCATAAGCCCGAGCGCAGTGCTGGACGGTACACTCACGATCCGCTCAGATGTGCCTGCGCTACCGTACTGTATGGCAACCAGGGCAGGCTGTGGACCGCTCTGCACCAACTCTGCCCGAGCGGTGGAACGGTAGACTGGCTGCTGCTCCAGCTCGCCGCGGCTAAGCCACAGCCGTACCTGCCTATCCGTGATCGCCGCCACCCGCTCTAATGGCACAATAACATCCTGGGATCGCAGGGCGCCATAGCGAATCACGAACGCGAGGAGCCGCCAGCGGCCTGGATCGAGTAACGCCAGCTGCAGGCGGCCGCGACCGCCGTCAGCCGTCAGCACCGGAAGATTAGTCGTAAGCAATTGGGGTGGCTCAAGGACCATTATTTTCCTCCTCTAGCTTTCACAATGACAACCAAGTGATACTTGCGCCTTCTGACACAGAGCGGTCGCTGCCACTCTAACAGGCTGTGCTGAAGCCAGGATGAAGGGTCGCTGAAGGCAGTCTGACCTTGTGGCGCGCAGCGCTTAAAACGTGGAACGAAACGGCGCGAAGCACGAAATAATGGATTGCTGGCGCGGGGGCGGCGGGCGCAGTGGCGCGAAGCGCTTGCGCCCCACAAACGTTGCTCATATCCCCGGCTCCACCGAACGACCGATTGATCCTGCCACAGGCGCATGCTACGCTCTAAAAGTTTTGTCCCCCTCGCTCGCGGCTTGTTGTGGCACGGAAAGAACAGCATATGCAGGCGCCGATCGCGCAGTACCGCCGCTTTCTCGGCACCTACCTCGCGCCGCAACGCGGGCGCTTAGCCGGCCTGGCCGCACTGCTGCTCATCGACCTCGGGCTGCAGCTTGGCCTGCCCCGCGTGGTGCAAACATTTATCGATAGCGCCACCACCGGCGCGGCGCTTAACGCCCTGCTCTGGATCGGCGTGGCTTACCTCGCCGTTGCCCTCGGCCAGAACCTGACGGTGGTGGGCTGGCAGCATCTGGCGCGCAACATCGGCCTGATCGCAACCAATCGCATCCGCGCCGACCTCACCCAGCACTGTTTGAGCCTCGACATGGGCTTCCATAACGCCCGCACGCCCGGCGAGCTGATCGAGCGCGTGGACGGCGACGTCACCAGGCTGGAGAACTTCCTCTCGCAGTTCATTGTGCAGCTCCTGCTCAACAGCCTGCTGTTGGCCGGCGTCATCCTGCTGCTGTTCCTGGTCGATTGGCGCGTCGGGCTGCCGAGCCTCGTGAGCGTCATCATCGCCCTGGCCTGCGCCGGCATGCTCATCAGGCCGCTGGCAGCCTACAGCGTCAAAGAGCGCCAGGCCAGCGCCGAACTGTTCGGCCTGCTCGAGGAGCGGCTCTCGGGCACCGAGGATATCCGCGCCAATGGAGCCGTGGCCTATGTGCTGCGCCGCCATATCGAGCGCTCCCGGCAGCTCTTCCGCACCAGTGTGATCCGGGCGCTGCTGGGCACGCTCAACTGGCGCTCGCTGAACATGGCGATTTCGATCGGCGCCATCCTGTCGCTGGCCGTCGGGGCGCTGCTCGCGCTCGACGGCGCGCTGACGATCGGCCAGGTTTACCTGATCTTCGCCTACACCACCATGCTCAACCGCCCGGTCGAAGAACTGATGCGTCAGCTCGACGACCTGCAGCAGGCTACGGCCAGCATGGAGCGGGTGCAGCAGCTCTTCTCCATCAGGCCGCAGGTCGCCGATGCGGAGCGGCGCACCCCGCTCCCCGCCGGGGCGCTCTCGGTGGAACTGGACGGGGTGAGCTTCGCCTATCCGGGCGACGAGCCCGTGCTGCGGGAGGTCTCGGCGCTGGTGCCGGCGGGCAGCGTGCTCGGGCTGCTCGGCCGCACCGGCAGCGGCAAGACCACCCTGACGCGGCTGCTGCTGCGCCTGTACGATCCCACGGCCGGCGCGGTGCGGTTGGGCGGCGTGGACCTGCGCTGTGTGTCGAACGCCGACCTGCGGGCGCGGGTGGCGATCGTTACCCAGGAGATCCAGCTCTTCAGCGCGACGGTGCGCGATAACCTGACCTTCTTTGACCCAGGCATCTCCGACGCGCAGCTGATGGATGCGCTCGACGCGCTGGACATGGGCGATTGGGTGCGCGCCCTGCCCGACGGCCTCGACACGGTGCTGGCCGCGGGCGGCGCCGGGCTCTCGGCCGGTCAGGCGCAGCTACTGGCCTTTGCGCGGGCGTTTCTCCGCGACCCTGGGCTGATCATCCTCGACGAGGCCTCGTCGCGGCTCGACCCGGCCACCGAGCGACAGCTCGAGCGGGCGCTCACGCGGCTGCTCCACGGGCGCACCGCGATCATCATCGCCCACCGCCTCCGCACCCTGGAGCGGGTCGATCAGATCATGATCTTGGAGAACGGCATGGTGCTCGAGCGAGGGCCGCGGGCCGAGCTCGTGCGCGACCCCGACTCGCGCTATGCGCAGCTCCTGCAGGTTGGGATGGAAGAGGCGCTGGCCTAGTGTCCGTAGTCAGTAGCCCGTACAGCTAGTTGTGCAACCCGGAAGTGGGTTGGGTGACGACCGACGACAGACGACCGACGACCGC
>DAOUGF010000813.1:0-3464 GCA_034429295.1 Chloroflexaceae bacterium | reverse complement strand
CGCTCGAAGTACTGGACCGTGTAGGGCCGCCCTTCCAGCTCCGTAGTGAACTCGCCGGTCACCGGGTAGCCGAACCTCTCGAGGCCGCCGTTGGCACGCCAGTAGGCCGCAAACGCCCCACACATCTGGTAGCCGGTCTCAGGGAAGGCCGTGCAGCCAGGTCCAGCCTCTGCACCTTGCCCAACGCTCCATGGCGTGCCGAGCTGCTCCAACCGCTCGACACCGAGGCGGCCGGCGGTCACTGTGCCGTTGGCCTGGATCTCCAGGCGGTCGCGCTCGAACCACTGCACCTGCAGCGGCTGTCCCTCGACGGTCTCCTCTGCCTGAGCGGTGATCGGAAAGCCGAAGACAGGTAGGCCGCCGTTGCGCTCCCAGTAGGCCCTTATGGGCCCAGCGATGCACTGGCCGGTCTCAGGGAAGCAGCGTTGGTCAGTCTGCGCTGCGGCAGGCATCGCAAAGGTCAGCAGCGCAGCGGTCCACAGGACGAGTAGGCCAAGGCGCCACATGGATGATCGTACTCGCATCGTTTCCTCCTTGAAACAAGGCTCCATGGACAGAGCTAGTACGTGTGAGCGCACATTCCAGCGCGAGCGGCCGAGCTACCCACTCTCGCAGCCGATCCCATCGTGGTCGGTGTCAAAGTTGTGCGGGTCGGGCGGCAGCACTATGAACCGGCGGTAGGGGATATCGCTGCAGTCCAGGTCAGGGGGCGGCGGCGGGATGCACACCGTCGGGTAGCTCGGGTGGCACTGTGCCGGGTTACGCGTCGGCGTGGGGGCAGGCCCTTGCGTGGGGACCATAGTCGCCGTAGCGGCGGGGGGAACGGTTGCGGTGACGGTCGGCGTTGGGAGTTCAGCCTGAAGCAACGGCAGGTAGACGTCCTGGCTACCAGGTAGGGGTGACTGTGCCTGCACAATAGCGGCCCAGAGCACAGCAAGAGTCAGCAGGACCCTAACAGCGAGACGCGCCCCGTGAGGCATGGCAGGCTCCTATCTGTCCTGAGCTACTCGCCCCCGTATCATGATAGATCAGAATATAAGAGAGATTCTATGGAGAAAAATGACACACCGCCAGTAGTAGGTTCACGGCGGTGTGAGAAATAATTCATCCGGCAGCGCTCGTAGTGCTCTGGAATGGGGAGGAAGCACCTCCAACATGATGACAGTCACGTCATCTTCGGCGCGATCTTCGAGCGGACAGGCAACCTGCTTGCGCCGTCCATCAGTGCACAATGTTGGCGGCCGCGATCCAGCGCGTGTACAACGTGTTGCCCCAGCTATCCATCCAGTGAGACAGGCGCTCTCCTCGCGCCAGAAGCGAGCAGTGGTAGTCCGGCGCTGCGTCAGGGGTCTCATAGACCCGTCCAAGCTCACGCAAGAGCCAGAGCAGCTCGACCAGCCAGGGCAGGGCGGCGAGCTCGGCCGGCAGGAGCGGTACGCTCGCGCTGTAGACCGTGATCAGCCGCGTCGCTCGCTCTGGATCGAGCGGCTGAGAGGAGTGCCCCAAGCCATCGTCGGGTTCCACTGTTGTAGCAAACGCGATCAGCGCTGCCGCGAGGTCAATGATGCGGGCGTCCCATCTGGCCTGGTCGTAGTCGAGCAGAGCAGCGACGGCGTCGCCGGTGAAGCGCACATTCGCCTGGTGGATATCACCGTGAATAACAAGCGCAGGCAGGCTCGCGTACAGCTCAGCGGAGACGAGGGACTGCAGCCGGCTGGCTCGTGCGCTGTACCAGGCGAGCTGATCGCTGAGATCGCCCAAAAAATCCCGCTCGATCAGCCGCTCGCATAACGCCTGGACCGCCCGCCCATCACAGCGCGACGGCTTTGGTCCCGGCGGCGCAGGAAAATCGCGGATCAGCTGATGATAGCGCGCGAGCATCGCGCCGACGCTATCAAGCTGGCGCGGCCGGGCCGGGTCGTACGCGGCGCCAGGGACATATGCGAACACCTCGTAGTAACGCCTGTCCAGCGCCAGCAGCGTATCGCCATCCCGTGCGGCAAGGATAGCCGGCGCAGGGAAGTTGCGCTCACGTAGCCAGATCATCAGCTGCTGCCGGTAGCGTAGCGCAGCCTCATTAAAACGCCAGTGGTTACGTCGAACCACAAAACGCCCCTGTTCAGTATCCACGAATGCCGTCTCGTTGACTGCGCCCTCCGTCGCAGCTATGATCCGGAGGGGCTCGCCTAAAGCGTAGTAGGCCAGCACTCGTGCGATATCCGCACAGGTCAACATGGCAACGAGTCCCGAGACAGGCAGAGCTACCAGAAATGCGGCATAGGCCAATGCATCGCTGCATCAACATCATCATAGGCTGTAGGCCGTATCAGGCGAAGGTGGTTCCTCTCAACCTGGGGTAAAGGTTTGTCGCAACGGGGGCGGCCACGACGGGCAGCCTATACCGTACGTTCCGAGCGACAGCCGAAGCATTCGCCCGAACAACACCTGTGCCACTCGCGGTAGGGACGACCGACGACAGACGACCGACGACCGCCCGCAGCCTGCCCGCCAGCGCGCTCCTGGCCGACTCCATATAGTCAGACGAGGCTATCGAGCTCTTCATAGCGCTGACACACGACGGCGCTCAGGGCTTGGCGCAGCGCCTCGCCGGTGAGCGAGCGATGGGCCAGGCGGGTGATCTGCCGGGCGAGCTCGTGGTCCGAAAGCACCCCGTCGATCCAGCGCGCGAATTCGCCGCGTTTGAGGTGATACTCCAGCGATTCCAGGGGGAGCGTGCCGAGCGCTTGCCAGAACTCCCACAGATTGGCCGCCACCACCCCCAGGAAGCGGCCGCGGCTATCGTGGAAGTAGAAGCGTTTCTCCCGCGGCAGGGCCGCCCGCAGGTATTTGTGCAGGTGGCGGATGTGGGGGACGGCCCGAGGGCCGGTGCGGAAGCTCAGCAGCTGCGGTGCGGCCTCTCCGCCCGGCCCGGTGCCCAGGCACAGGTACGCCTGCCCTCGCGCGAGTGTGCTGAGCTGCTCGCTGAGCGCCGGCCACCCGGGGTGGCGTTGCAGCAGCGGCGCTAGCACCGCCTGCTCCTCCGACCACTCCATCCGGGTGAAGAGCCAGTGGTTGATGGCCGCCAGCAGGTCGGGCGCGACCAGGCTCGGCCGGTAGCTGACCAACCCCACCCCGCCTTGGCGCATCAGCTCGTGAAGGAGCCCCGTGGCCTCGCTCCCCTCTGGCGGACAGAAGCTCTGCACCTCGTCGACCAGCAGCCAGTGAGGCCGGCCGTGGGCTGCCCGCAGGCACCAGAGCTCGCGCAGCAGCTCGGTCACGTAGCGCTGCCGCGCATCGGGCGCCGTCGGGGAGAGATCCAGCACCAGGCTCACCTCTGTGTATTCGCTCAGCACGATCACGTCGGGCACAGGCGGGAGCCCGCCGCCCTCCCCGCCGAGCAGCAGCGTGTGCGGGAAGGCTCGCAGCGTGCGGTAGTCTCCCTCGGGGTCGATCAGCACTAGCTG
>DAOUGF010000812.1:0-2426 GCA_034429295.1 Chloroflexaceae bacterium | reverse complement strand
AGCGGTGAGAGTTGGCCCGGCTCCAAGTCC
This sequence comes from Chloroflexaceae bacterium, assembly GCA_034429295.1. Lineage (GTDB taxonomy): Bacteria > Chloroflexota > Chloroflexia > Chloroflexales > Chloroflexaceae > OHK40. Next base: position 2,396 of record DAOUGF010000812.1, on the reverse strand, counting down.
AGCGCCGCGAGCAGCGGCTCGTCCCAGGCCAGCCGCCGCCGGTCGAGCAGCCCCGTCCAGGCTGCCGCCGAGTAGCTCGCGCGGCAGTGGCCGAACAGCCGTAGCTCTAAATATTCGCCGAGGGTGACCCAGCGGGCGGCGGCGCGCCAGATCTCGGGCCGGACCCGCTTGGTCCAGGCGAGCTGAGCTGGCCAGTAGCTCGCCCGCAGCAGGCAGCCGGTGCGGTCGTGGGCCGCTGCCTCGTCGAGGGTGGCTCGCAGGGTCTCGGCGTCGGGGGCGGCCCTGGTGTCGGCGTAGGTGCGGAGCGGGGCGAGGGGGCGGCCGGCCTCGTCGAGGGGGAGCAGGGTGGTGGCCATGGTTGCGACGGCCACAGCGCCGATCTGGCTCTGGAGGGAGCCAGCCTGAGCCAGGACCTGATCCACGCAGCGGGCCGCCCGCTCCAGAGCCTCGTCGGGGTCGTCCTCAGCGGCGCCGTCGACGCCCATCTGCAGGGTGTAGCGCTCCTGGGCGGTGCAGCCCACCACCGCCCGAGCGCGCCGGTCATAGAGCGCCACCCGCGCCGAGGAGGAGCCGATATCGATCGTGAGCACCAGCGGAGTCTCGACGCTGGCGCCTGCGATGGTTGTGGTGTCCATTGGGCGCCCCGCTACACGCCGCTGAAAGCGCTGAAGCCGCCGTCCACCGGCACAACCACGCCGTTGACGAAGCTGGCGCCCGGGCCGCAGAGCCAGAGCAGGGTGCTCACGAGCTCAGCGGGCTCGCCGAAGCGGCCGGCGGGGGTGTGGTCGATGATCGTCTGCCCGCGGGCGGTGAGGCTGCCGTCCTCGTTGAGCAGCAGAGCGCGGTTCTGGTCGCCGATGAAGAAGCCGGGCGCGATCGCGTTCACCCGCAGGCCGGCGCCGCAGGAGCGGGCGAGTTCGACGGCGAGCCAGCGGGTGGCGTTATCAACCGCGGCTTTGGCTACGCCATAGCCCACTACCCTCGTCAGCGCCCGCTGCGCCGCCATCGAGGAGATATTGACGATGCAGCCGCGCCCGGCCTGGGCCATCGCCGCGCCGAAGATCTGGGACGGCAGCAGGGTGCCCTGGAGGTTCAGCGCGATCACCGGCTCCATTCCCTCCACCGGCAGGTCGAAGAAGGAGCTGCCAGGCGCCAGAGTTGCGCCGGGCATATTGCCGCCCGCGCAGTTGACCAGAATGTCGAGCCGGCCCCAGTGGGCCAGGACGGCCTCGCGGGCGGCCTCGAGTTGGCCGCGGTTGAGCACGTCGGCCGGGAGGGGCATGGCCTCGCCGCCCGCGGCCGCGATCGCCTGGACCACCGCCTCCGCCTGCTCCCGGCGGCGCCCCAGCACCCCCACCTTCGCCCCGGCCCCAGCCAGCCCGCGGGCCAGCGCACCGCCGAGCACGCCGGTGCCGCCCGTCACCACCGCTACCTGGCCCTCCAGGCTGAACAGCTCCTTGATCGTTTCCATCGCACTCCTCCTCGGGGGCCCGGACCCACGGGCTGCCCTCCCTGTGATAATACTCGATAGCAACGGCCCGTGGGGCGAGTTGAAAGAAGCACGGCGATCGCGTACCATCGGGCCGAGCCGCGGCGGCGCCCTGCGCCCTGCGCGCTCAGGTGTTGACGCGAGCAGTGAAGGAACAGCGGCGATGGACGACCTCACCCCGGCCCAAATGCTCGAGGAGCTGAAGCAGTTCGACACACCCTCGATCACCAATGTGGTCGCCACCTACCCCGGCAACCCACTCTGCCTCGGCCTCTACAATCCCTGGAGCGAGAACTGGTACACCGACCAGACGATCCGCTGCATGTACCCCGAGCTGGGTCGGCTGGCCGGCTACGCGGTCACCTGTGTGTACGGGCTGCCCGATCCAGGCTACACGCGCCTGAGCTTCGCCGATGTGATCGACGCCTTGGAGGCATCGCCGAAGCCGACCATCCTGGTGCTGCAGCAGAAGTTCCCGCCGGAGATCGCGGGCAAGGTCGGGCTGGCCGGCGGCAACATGGTCTCGGCGATGAAGGCGGTCGGCTGCGTTGGCCTGATCTCCAACGGGCCGTCGCGAGATCTGGACGAGGTGCGGCCGCTGGGCTTCCAGTACATGCTCACCGGGGTGACGGCGGGCCACGGGGCGATGGCGGTGCAGGCGATCAATGTGCCGGTGTCCGTGGGCGGCATGGATGTGGCGCCGGGTGAGATCATCCACATGGACGAGAATGGCGCGGTGAAGTTCCCCGCCGCCAAGCTCGCGGACGTGCTGCGGAACGCGCGGGCACTCCAGCAGGAGGAGGCGGCCCGCATGGCCGCGTTGCAGCGCGCCACCTCGGCGGCCGAGATCAGGGCGATCCTCAGTGGCCACTCGTACGGGCCACGTGAGAAGTGATGAGGAGTAGAG
>DAOUGF010000811.1:0-8080 GCA_034429295.1 Chloroflexaceae bacterium | reverse complement strand
GGCGCTCGTCCGCTGCGCCCCGGCCACCAGCGCCGACCCGCTGCTGCGCCGGCCGCTCTTCATCGCTGGCGCCGACAGCGCAGCCGGGACGGTGGAGCTGCTGGTGGCCCCCGAGGAGCGGGGGCTGGCCTGGCTGGCCGCCCAACCTGTAGGTGCCCGGCTCGACGTCTACGCACCTGTGGGCGCCGGCTTCGCCATTGATGGGCGCACCCGCAACTTGCTGCTCGCGGGAGCTGGCCAGGGCTTGCCCGCGCTCGTGGCTCTTAGCCGCTCAGCGGCGGCGCGAGGCGTCGCCGTGGTGCTGCTGGCCTCCGCGCCCGCGCCCGAGTTGCTCCCGCCGCCCTTTCTGCTTCCCGCCGACGTGGAGTATCAGACGAGCGACGAGCGCGAGGGGGGATTGGCGGCGCTGCTGGCCGGCGCCCTCGGCTGGGCCGATCAGCTCTGTCTCGCCCTGGAGGAGCCGCTGCTGGCGCCTGTGAGCGCCGCGGTACGGGCGGGCAAGCTGCGCTGGGAGCGGGGCTTCGCCCAGGCCATCCTCGCCGGCCCCATGCCCTGCGGCCTCGGCACCTGCCAGGGTTGCCTGCTCGAGACCCGTGACGGGCCGCGGCTGCGCTGCAAGGACGGCCCCGTCTTCGACCTGCGGGAGCTGCGCCAGTAGGAGCCGGTTATGAACGTCCACCTTCCCCTGCGCACATGGCTGGCGATCGTCGCCCTCGGCCCTGCGATCGTCCTGGCCATCCAGCTGCTCCCGCTGCTGCGCAGCCTGTTCCTGCTTCTGCTGGTTGTCGCCCTGCTGGCCCTGCTGATCGCGCCGCTCGCCAACAGGCTCGAGCGCCGCGGGATCCCGCGCGGGCTCACGGTGAGCGCCATCCTGCTCGGCGCCGTGCTGCTGCTCATCGGCCTGGTGGTGCTGCTGCTGCCTGTGCTGCTGAACAGCCTCGATCGGCTGCTTGGGAGCATGGACAACCTCCCCGCCCAGGTCGCGACGCGACTGTCAGAGCTCACCGGCTCGCTGGCGGTCGGCACGCTGATCAGGGAGTTCTTCGGCCAGATCAGCGCCATGGTCCGCTGGGGACTCAGCACGATCGGCGGGCTGCTCAGCCAGGCGGGGTCGCTCGCCTTCGCGCTCTTCGTGGGCGCGGCGCTGGTCTACGCTCTGGTGGCCGACAAACGCACGCCCCTCATACTGATGGAGGTGCTGGTGCCGGCGAAGTACCACGCCCGCCTGACAAGCCTCACCGTGGCCGTGAGCGAAGGCCTCTCGCGCTGGCTGGTAGCGCAGCTGCTGATCTGCGCCTACTATGCGGTGGCCTACAGCTTGGGGTTGATGCTCGTCGGGGCGCCCTTCGCCATCCAGATCGGCGTGGTCTCGGGGCTGCTCGAGTTCATCCCCTACCTCGGCGGCATCGTCGGGCTGGTGCTCTCGGTGCTTTCGGCCTCCACGGTGAGCCTGACGGCGGTGCTGATCGTGCTCGTGGTCGAGACGATCATCGGCTCGATCTGCGTCTACGTTGTGGCGCCTTTCGCCTTCTCCAAGGCGGTGGAGGTGCCGCCCGCGCTGATCCTGCTCGGCCTGTTCGTCGGCGGCCTGATCGGCGGCTTCTTCGCCGCCTTGCTCACCGTGCCGCTGCTCTGCGTGATCCTGGTGATCTACCGGCAGTTGCGCCCAGCCAGCGACGCTGCCGATGAGCCCGCGTAGTACGAAGGCGCTGGCCCAAAGCCCGCAGCCATGGCACGAGGCCCATGAACTGCGTGTGCAGCAGCCCGACTACTCGGCGGACGAGGCCGAGCGCACCCGTTCCCGCAGCACGTCGATCGGCGCGAGCTGGCCCGACTCGTCCTCGTAGTGCCAGTGCTCCCAGCCGTTACAGGCCGGCAGGTTGCCGACGTGGGCGCCGACGCGGTGGATCGAGCCGCGGGTGCCGTCGGCCGCCCGCAGGGTGCCATCGGCGAGCACGGTGGCGGCGGAGTCGCGCCGGCCGCGGTAGAAGAGCACCTGGCCTGGCCTGATCAGCCCGCGCTCCAGCAGGGCGGCGAAGGGCAGCCGGGGCGCGCTGCGCCTGGTAGGGATCTGCCCGAGCGCCTCCAGGTCGGTGGTGGGGGGCGGGATGGCGGCGATGCGGGCACGGGCCGCCTCCACATAGGCCGCCTCGCGCTCCACCCCGATGTAGTGCCGGCCCAGCCGCCTCGCCACCGCTCCGGTTGTGCCCGTGCCGAAGAAGGGATCGAGCACAATATCGCCCGGCCTTGAGCTGGCGAGGATCACCCGGTAGAGCAGCGCCTCGGGCTTCTGGGTGCTATGGAGCTTGGCGCCATCCACCCGCAGCCGCTCGGCGCCAGAGCAGATCGGCAGGCGCCAGTCGCTGCGCATCTGCTTGCCGTCGTTGAGGTGCTTCAGCACGTGGTAGTTGAAGGTGTAGCGCTTCTGGTTGCGGCTCTTCTTCGCCCAGATCAGCGTCTCGTGGGCGTTGGTGAGGCGCACGCCGCGGAACTGGGGCATGGGATTCTCCTTCACCCACACCACCTCGTTGAGCGTCCAGAAGCCCATGTCCTGCATGATCGCGCCGACGCGATGGATATTGTGGTAAGAGCCGATCACCCAGATGGTGCCGGTGTCCTTGAGCACGCGCCGGCAGGCCGCCAGCCAGTCGCGGGTGAAGGCGTCGTAGCTCGCGAAGTCGGCGAACTGATCCCAGGCGTCGTCCACCGCGTCGACCAGGCTCATATCGGGGCGACGCAGCTCCTGGCGCAGCTGGAGATTGTACGGCGGGTCGGCGAAGATCAGGTCCACACTCCGCTCGGGGAGCTCAGCCAGCACCTCGATGCAGTCACCGTGGTAGATGTGATCGAGCAGCATAGGACGTGTACCGTCCCGGCTGGTCGTGGGAGCCACGGCCAGCGTAAACGCCCTCTGAGAGTTGTTAAGCTCTGCGTGTGCCGGGGTAGTTTACTGAAGGTCGCCCTGGATCTGGAGCGAGCTGCTTGTATACCAACGCGAGATGCTGCGATAGCGATCCTCGGGGCCGAAGAGGATGTTGTAGATATTGGCGCCTGGCTCGTCGCCGCCATCAACGCCCAGGCTCTCGACGCTGGCGAAGCGGTAGAGAGGCTGAAAGAGCGTAATGCTCGGGGCGAGCTCCACCCAGCGCTCCTGGAAGGCGGCGTAGTCGGCGCTGCGGGCCGCCAGATCGCGCTCCGTGCGGGCGCTGGCGAGCAGATCGTCGATCCGCTTGTCGGCGAGGCCAGCGTAGTTCAGGCCATCCTCGGCGCGGCTGGAGTGCCAGAGCGCGAACGGGTCGGGGTCGGGACCCAAGCGTGCCCAGCTGTGGAGTGCCATGTCGAAGTTGTGATCCCGCAGACGCTGCTGGAGCGTAGGGCCGTCGAGCTCGACCACCTCGATGGCAACGCCGATCTCGGCCCACTGGCGAGCGATCTCAGCGGCGGCGGCGCGACGCATGGGCTCGCCATCTACCAGCAGCTCGAAGCGGAGGGCGTTGCCATCACGCTGCCGTACACCGCTGATGCCGGCCTCGAAGCCGAGCTCCTCAAGATTGCGGTTGGCAATCGCGGTGTCGGCTTCATACCAGGTCACATCGGGGGAGGCGGCCCACCACCAGCCCGGCAGGATTGGCGTATCGAGGGGGGCGACGCTGCCGCGGAGGGGGCCTTCAATCAGGGCATCCTTGCTGAGTCCGTGGGCGAGAGCGCGGCGCAGCGGCGGCTCGTCGAGCGGCTGGCGGCGCAGGTTGAAGCTGAGGATGGTGTACTCGTCGAGGGGCAGCGTGGTGGCCTGCAGCCCCGCCGGGAGCTCGAGCGGGGCGCTCTGCGGCGTGAGGCGGGCGCCAAAGGCGGTGACCTCGCCCCGTGCCAGGGCGGCCATCGCGGCCTCGGGCATGGCGATGAAGCGTAGCTCCAGCCTGTCGATGTAGGGATGGCGGTTCAGGTTGCCCGTAAATGCCTCATGGTCGGGATTGGCCTGAAGGATCGCCCGATCATCGCGCAGCTCGACGAGGCGGTAAGGCCCTGTGCCGACGAGGCTCTGGGCGAAGGGCGTCTCCGGCCACTGCTCGGGCGGGACGCCAGCCAGGAGATGGGCCGGGAGGATGGGAACGCGGGCCAGGCTGAGGAAGGGCTCGTAGGGCGCCGCCAACGTCACCCGCACCGTGTAGTCGTCCAGACGATCCACCAGCACATCCTGCCAGAAGGTGGCGAGGGCCGGCTCGCCCGGCTCATCGGCCACCTGCAGGCTGCGGAGCGTGAAGACCACATCGTCGGCGGTGAACGGGCGGCCATCGTGCCAGACGACGTCGCGGCGCAGGTGGAAGAGATAGGTGGTGCCGCTCTCGTCCACCTCAACATCGGCGGCCAAGCCTGCTTGGACCATGCCATCGGCGCCGATCTCCATCAGCCCGTCGAAGAGCAGGGCTATCAGGTCGCGGCCCACCGGGTCGGCCAGGGGGTTGTTCAGCAGGGGGATAGGATTGACGGGCGCGCCGACGACGGCCTCGATGTAGCGCCCGCCGCCAAGGGGGCTGGGCTCAGCCGTGACGCGGAGGGCCAGGCGCCCGAGGAGCGCCGTCACCAGCAGGGTGCTGAGGACGGCGATAACGATCTGCCAGCGGATGCGACGAGCCATGAGGCGTATTCCGTAGTCCGTAGCCCGTAGTCCGTAGGCGGTCACTGGCGCGCTGCCGCGCTAAAGGGACGGCGCTGTACGGATACGAAAGTCCGTGCCCGTAGGCGCTCACCGGCGCGCTGCCGCGCTAAAGGGATCGCTGTACGGCGTACGGACTTACGGATACGGACTAGAAGATCGGCAAGCTGGTGATCAGGGCGAGGATGAGGAAGGCGACGCTGAGGGCGATAGTAGCCTGGTGCAGCGTCTTTTCGAGGCCGCGCCGCGTGCGATAGATCGAGCTGGTGTCGCGGTTGGCCATGCCTGCGGTGCGGGCCTGCAGCACCACCAGGGTGACCAGCACGGCGCTGATGATGATGAGGGCGATATAGAGGGCGATCTCCACGATCTCTACTCCTACGATGGCCTGGTGCAAGAACGGGCCCAGTATACCATACCCGGCGCCTGGGCCTGAAGCGCGTGGCCGGCGCTGTGCTATACTGCCGGCAACTGGGAAGGAAGATGGATGTACCCCGAGCCCTTCGACGATAAGCCCGCACACGAGTGCGGCGTGTTCGGCATCGTCGCGCCCGAGGCCGATGTGGCCCGCCTGACCTTCTTCGGCCTCTATGCGCTGCAGCACCGCGGCCAGGAGAGCGCTGGAATCGCCGTAGCGAACGGCCGCGCGATCCGCTACCACAAGGAGATGGGCCTGGTGGCGCAGGTGTTCAACGAGGAGAAGCTGCGTCCTCTCGGCGGCCACCTCGCGATCGGTCACACCCGCTACTCCACCACCGGCTCATCGAAGCTGGAGAACGCCCAGCCCTTCGTAGTCGAGAGCGCCCTCGGGCCGCTCGCCGTGGGCCACAACGGCAACCTCACCAACGCGGCCGCGCTGCGCCGCGAGCTGCTCACGCGAGGCGTGGGCCTCACCAGCACCAGCGACTCCGAGGTGATCACGCAGATGCTGGCCGGCGGCGAGGGCAGCAGTTGGGAGGAGAAGCTGCGCGTCTTCATGGTGCGAGCCCAGGGCGCCTACTGCCTCACGGTGCTCACCCGCGACACGATCTACGCCGTGCGCGACCCGCTCGGCCTGCACCCGCTCTGTCTCGGTCGCCTCGGCGAGAGCGGCTGGGTGGTGGCCTCCGAGAGCTGCGCCCTCGGCACGATCGGCGCGGAGTTTGTGCGCGAGGTTGAGCCCGGCGAGATCCTGGCGATCTCCGAGGAGGGCCCACGCACGATCGCCCGTATGCCCGCGCCAGCGCCCGCCGAGTGCCTCTTCGAGTACATCTACTTCGCCCGCCCCGACAGCGTGCTCCACGGCAAGGCGCTCCACGCGGTGCGGGTGGAGCAGGGCCGCGAGTTGGCCCGCGAGGCGCCCGCCGAGGCCGACGTGGTGATCCCCGTGCCCGACAGCGCCACGCCCGCGGCGATCGGCTACGCCCAGGAGTCGGGCATCCCCTACTCCGAGGGCCTGATCAAGAACCGCTACATTGGCCGCACCTTCATCCAGCCCGACGACCAGCTGCGCAAGGTGGGCATCGCGCTCAAGTTCAACGCCTTGGGCGACAACCTCGCCGGCAAGCGGGTGGTGCTGGTGGACGACAGCATCGTCCGCGGCAACACCTCGGGCCCGATCGTGCGCCTGCTGCGGGAGGCCGGCGCCAGCGAGGTGCATATCCGCGTCTCCTCGCCGCCCATCCGCCACCCCTGCTTCCTGGGCGTGGATATGGCGACCTACCCTGAGTTGATCGCCCACCGCCTCAGCATCCCCGAGATCTGCGCGCAGCTCGGCGCCGACAGCCTCGCCTACCTCAGCCTCGACGGCCTGATCCGCTCGACCCGCCGCGGGCCCGGCACGTTCTGCAAGGGCTGCTTCTCCGGCCAGTATCCTGTCGATATCGAGCTGGTGGATAAAGAGGTGTTCGAGGTGAGGTAAGGAGCGAGGTGACAATGCCGCGCCTGCGCGACCTCGGGATCACGATCGGCTCGCTGCCGACCGGCGAGCATAATGCCATCACGGATGTGCCGGGGGTGCTGGTCGGCCACAGCACGATCATCGCAGACGAGCCGAGGGTGGCCCGCACCGGCGTGACGATGGTCGTGCCCAGGGATGGCGCGATCTGGAGTGACCACGTCTTCGCCGCTTACCACTCCTTCAACGGCAACGGCGAGATGACGGGCCTGCCCTGGATCGACGAGGCGGGCATGATCGGCGCGCCGATCGGGATCACCAACACCCACCAGGTTGGCGTGGTGCGGGACGCGATCGTGCGCTACGCGATGGAGCATCGCTACTACGAGAGTTTCTTCCTGCCGGTGGTGGCGGAGACCTACGACGGGCTGTTGAACGATATCGGCGCCTTCCACGTGACGACTGAGCACGCGATCGCGGCGATCGAGAGCGCGCGGGGCGGCCCCGTGCCCGAGGGGAACGTGGGCGGCGGCACCGGGATGATCTGCCACGGCTTCAAGGGCGGTATCGGCACGGCCTCCCGCCTGACCGAGACGAAGAGCGGGACATTCACGGTGGGCGTGCTGGTGCAGGCGAACTACGGGCTGCGGCAGGATCTGCGGGTGGACGGCGTGCCGGTGGGCAGGCTGATCCCCGAGGAGGAGGTGCCGTCGGCCTGGGCGCGCCAGGAGAGCTCGAGCTCGATCATCGTGATTGTCGCCACTGATGCGCCGCTCGTACCCACGCAGTGCCGGCGCCTGGCGCAGCGGGCCACGGTTGGCCTGGCCCACGTGGGTGGCTACGGCGGCAATTCGAGCGGCGACATCTTCCTGGCCTTCGCCACGGGCAACCATCTGCCCGCGGGACGCGCCGAGCCCTACGAGCTGCGCATGCTCCCCCACGATCAGATCGACCCGCTGTTCCGCGGGGTGGCCGAGGCCACGGAGGAGGCGATCCTCAACGCGCTCTGCGCCGCCGAGACGATGGTGGGCTTCCGCGGTCACACGGCGTACGCCCTGCCGCACGAGCGGCTGCGGGCGGTGATGAGGCGCTAGGCGGTGCAGAGTGCCCCGAGTCCTGTCGGCAAGGGGGCGGGCACGCGGCCCGCCCCTACCGGCGTCCCGCTTATTTTGTCGGGGGCGGACGCACGCCCCCCGACACCCCCCGCGCCAGGGGCCTCGCCCCTGGACCCCAAGTCGGAGGCCAGTGCTGTGCCGCCGCTGATCTGCTGCCTCGTCCTATCGACGGGCTTGAGCCCTGGCCAAGCGCGGTAGCCCTCGCCCGCTGGTTGCGCCCTGCACGATTCGGCGTGCCGCCGCTACTCCGCCGCAGGGCAAGCTTTCCAGAATCTGATGTGCGGAAGTGGGTGGCACAACCGATGCTCGCTCACCACCCCGACCGGAGATCCGCCGCCAGCCGAGGCGGATGGCTCAGCCCGACGATCAGACGGGTGCGCCGCCAAGTGGCGGCAGGGTACGGCCCTCCGGCTTGGGGGTGGTCCGGAGGGGGCA
>DAOUGF010000810.1:0-8055 GCA_034429295.1 Chloroflexaceae bacterium | reverse complement strand
CGCCGCCAGCATCACAGGGCAGCGCCCTGCCGACCAGGCGCCCAAGGCCACCTCTGAGCAGCCGCCTGCTCCGCCGCCGGCTGAGCCTCCGGCCGCCCCGCCCCCAGCATCAGCGGATGATCCGCTGGAGCGGCTGCGGGCCGCCAAGGAGCGGGCGCGCAGGAGGGCGAGCGGCGAAGAGTGATCGCGAAAGGACGCGAAGATTGAGCGCTCAGGCGGATTGTTCAGCCTGAGCGCTCGCTTTCGTGTTTTTCGCTGACGAAGTTTAGGTGCTGTGCGCTGTCTTGCGACCCACGTCTTTCGCGATCCAAAGTTTCGCGATCCGGACCTCCTCCCCACAGCGCCGCCGCCATCACGGCGCCACTGAGCAGGAAGACGCAGCCGAGGGCGATGGCGAGAAGCTGCGGTGAGAGGCCGGCGTCGCGGGCTGCGCCCGCAATGTAGGCCGAGAGGGCGGTGGCGAGGGTGAAGGCCGCGTACTCCATGGCGAAGATCCGCCCGAGCAGCCTGTTCGGGGCGCGCGCCTGTAGCAGTGCCGTGCTGAAGGTCCACTGAATGCTGCCGCCGATATGGGCGAACAGCACGCAGAGCGCGCCCGCCAGTAGCAGCGGCGCGCCACTCAGGGCGATGTAACCTGCCCCTGTGATGAAGTAGGCCACGACCACGGCGCGCCGCAGGAAGCGCGGCCCGTCGCCGCCCACCCGCAGCGCCACCAGCGGGCCGATGCCTGTGCCAACCCCGCGGGCGGCGTAGAGCAGCCCGATGCTGATCGCGCCGTCACGCCCAAGCGGGAAGATATCGCGCCCGAATAGCGTCAGCAGCAGCAGCACGCCCCCGCCGAGGCTCCACAGCCCCTTGCTGAAGGTGAGCCAGAAGATCTCGCGGTGGGCGAGGATGAAGCGCAGGCCGTCGCGTAGCTCGCTGAGGACAGGGCCGACGACCGACCACGGACCACTGACGACCGCTGTCGAAGTGCCGCTGGCTGGCTGGCGGTCGTCGGTCGTCGGCCGTTCCTGGCCCGGCACGCGCACCGTGGCGATCAGTGCGGCCGAGAGGAGGAACGAGCCGGCGTCGAGTAGGAAGGCGGCGCGCACGCCGAGGATGCCGGCCACCAGGCCGCCGACGGCCGCGCCCAGGGCGAGCATCGCCGACCAGGTGGCGCTGCTCACGGCGTTGGCCGATACAAGCTCGTCACGGCTGCAGAGGCTGGGGATGATCGCCGAGCGGGCCGGCTCGAAGAACGCGGCCAGCGACATTTTGCCCACCACCGCCAGGTAGATCAGCCAGATATCCTCCTGCCCGTTCACGAGCAGGAGCAGCAGCACCAGGGCTGCGCGCCCGAAGTCGCTGGCGATCAGCACGAGGCGACGCGGCAGCCTGTCCACGATCACGCCGGCGAAGGGGCCGATCAGCGCGCCCGGCAGGAACTCGGCGAGGAAGAGCAGGCCCACGGCCTGGCCGGAGCCCGTGAGGTTCAGCAGCAATGTGAAGAGGGCGATGCTGTCGAGCCAGTCGCCGAGCTGGCTGACGATCTGGCCGTACCAGAGGCGGCGGAAGTTGCGGTTCTCCCGCAGTACGCGCAGGTAGCCAACCGGGCGCCGGGCTACTGTCGCCACGGCTACTCCCGCGTCCGCGACTTCATCGCTCGCTCGATGTCGCGTTGCGCGTCGCGCTTCGCGATATCCTCGCGCTTGTCGTAGCTCTTCTTGCCGCGCGCGACGCCGAGCTCGAGCTTGGCGCGCCGGCCCTTGAAGTACATCTTCAAGGGCACCAGGGTCATGCCCTTCTGGCGGATCAGCCCGTCGATGCGGCTGATCTCCCGGCGGTGCAGCAACAGCTTCCGCGGCCGCGTCGGCTCGTGGTTGAAGTAGATGCCCGACTGCTCGTATGGCGAGATGTGGGCATCGTAGAGGTAGACCTCGTCGTTATAGACCTTCGCGTAGCTGCCGCGCAGGTTCACGCGCCCGGCCCGCACCGACTTGATCTCGCTGCCGGTGAGGACGATCCCGGCCTCGAATGTCTCCACGATCTCATAGTCGTGGCGCGCCTTGCGATTATCAGCTACAAGGCCGGGCGGCGCTTGCTTTGTCGCCATTGTGGTGTTTACCAGAAGATATAGAGAAGATATTGATGAACAAAGATCTGGGACAAAGAAGGGCGGAGCTGAACCCAAAGCATTATAGCACGCGACGCCTGGCTGCCCTCCGTCGCCAGCCCGATGCCTATACCGCAGCTTCTGCGCTCAGCTTCAGGTTCTGGGCTCCAGGCGCTCCGCCCCTCCCGGCCGGTGGATCGGCAGGGTGAAGGAGAAGGTGCTGCCTTCGTTCACCCGGCTCTCAAACCAGATTCGGCCGCCCTGTAGCTCCACCAGCCGCCGCGTGATGCTCAGCCCCAGGCCGGTGCCACCCACCTCGTCCCGCAGCGGGTTGTCGGCGCGGTAGAACGGCGTGAAGATATGCGGGCGGGCTTCCTCGGGGATGCCGACCCCAGTGTCGCTCACATCTACCCGCAGCTCGCTGCCCCCGTTGCGCAAGGCGACCTCCACGCGACCGCCGTGGGGCGTATACTTGCACGCGTTGCCGATTAGGTTCACCGCGATCTGCTCGAGGCGCTGCCGGTCGGCGGCGGCGGCCGGCAGACCCGCCGGCAGGTCCATCGTCAGGTCGATCCTGCGCTCGCGGAATTGGCCGCTGAGCGCATCGGCCACCTCCCGCAGCACCTCGCCTACATCCACGCCCTCGGCGTGCAGCCGCACCTCGCCGGCCTCCATCCGCGACATGTCGAGCAGTTCGTCGATCAGGTTGACCAGGCGCACGACGTTGTTCTTGATCACCCGCAGCGGCTCTCGCTGGTTCGGGCCGAGCTCGCCGAAGGTGCCGAGCAGCAGCATATCCACATAGCCGCGGATGCTCGTCATCGGTGTGCGCAGCTCGTGGGAGGCCGTGGCCACCAACTCGCTCTTCAGCCGGTCGGCGGCCTCCTCCCGCGTCAGGTCGTGGTAGACAACCACGCTGCCCTGAGGCTCGGCGCCCGCCTCGTGCACGGTGGCGCAGTGGGCGCGCACGGTGCGCTCGCCGACGTGGAACTTCTGCATGCGCCCGGCGCCGGCCGCCTCGATATCGGCGGGCACCCCTGGCAACTCGGTGATGGGCCGGCCGAGAAAGGATTCGGCGTTGATGTCGAGGATCGCCTCGGCGGCCGGGTTGATGATCCGCACCAGGCCGTGACGGTCGCCCACCACCACGCCGTCGCCGATGCTGCGCAGCACGGCCATGAGCTTATTGGCCTCCTCCTCCCGCTGGCGGGCGATCACAGCGAGGTGCTCCCGCTGCTCGCTCACGTAGCGATGCAGTTGGGCCTTGGAGAGGGCCACGGCGGCCTGGGCCGCGGCGGCGGTGGCGATCTGGGCGTGCTCCGGGGTGAAGTGGCCCACGCTGGGGTGGATCAGCAGCAGCACGCCGAGGGCCTCGCGCTCCAGCATCACCGGCACGGCCAGCACCGAGCGGGGCTCGGCGTCGAAGCGGCTGCGCACCTGCCAGCGGGCGTCGCGGGTGGTGTCGGGTACGAGGGCGGGCTCGCGGTTCGCCAGCACCCAGCCGGCGAGGCCCTGTCCCCGCTCCAGCACGCCCTGCTGATCGCCCCGGTGCCGCTCCAGCGTGGTGCGATAGACCAGCCGACCCGTCGGCGGCTCCACCAGCATGATCCCGCCTCGCTCCGCGCCGGTGAAGCGCGTGATCAGCTCCAGGGTTTGCTCCAGCACCTGGCGCTCGTCGAGGGTTACGGCGAGGGCGCGGGCGATCTGGTAGAGCACCTCGGCCCGGTCGAGGGCCCGGCTCAGATCGTTCGTTTTGGCCTCGAGGTCAGCGGTGGCATGTTGCACCCGCTGCTCCATGGTCGCGAAGAGGTCGGCGTTCTCTAGCGCGGCGGCGGCCTGGTTGGCCAGCAGCTCCAGCAGCGGCAGCGCCTCCTTCAGTACTCGGCGGCGAGGCTGGGCCGTGGAGACCGTGAGCATGCCCCGCACCTCGTCGAGCTGCGTTGTGAGCGGCAGCACGAGATGTTGCTCGGCCGGCAGGTTACGGAAGGGCAGCGTCGCCACCTCCACGGCGTAGGCGCCGACGGGGCGGCCGGCATCCAAGCGGGCGGCGAGCTCGGCGTAGGGGAAGGTCAGGCCCTCAACAGCCTTCAGGCGGTAGCCCCTGGCGCCGACGGCCACGGCTACCCGGACGCACCCCTCGCTCCAGTCGGTCAGGCAGAGGCCCACGCAGTCGAAGTTGCCGGCGGCCTGCACCGCGTCGGCGACCTCTTCGAGCACGCCCTGGACGCTGGTGGAGACGCGTAGGCGGTTGGAGGCGGCGAGGAAGCGCTGCAGGGCGAACTCGCGGGCGCGGGCGCGGGCGCTGTGGCCGCGTTGGGCTGCCACCGCCCGCTCGATCAGCAGGGCGACGAGGCCGAGCTCGACGCCGCGGAGCAGCCAGGCTGCGGCGAAGTCGAGGCGGACGGCCGGCGGCGAAACCAGGGCCAGAGCCCCATAGCCCAGCCAGAGCCCGGCCGCCACGCCGGCCCCCGGCAGGCCCGGCAACAGCAGCAGGGCGGCGAAGAGCGGCGGGATGAGCGCGGGCCAGAGGGGTGAGGTGGTCGCGCCGCTCAGGGCGATGGCGCTAAAGGCTAGGGCAACGCAGCCGATCAGCAGGGCGATCGCCAGGCGCCGCCGACCGCGGGAGCGCGGGGCGGTGAGCAGGCCGAGGAAGGGCGCCGCCAGGGCCAGCGCGAAGATGGCGCCGCCCGCCTCGGGTGGTGCCGCCAAGGCGAGGGTGTAGGCTAATAGGGCGAGGGCGAAAAGGGCGAAACCCAGGCTGACCCAACGGGGTTCAATGCTTGGCGGGCTGGTCATGCTTGTCGCCTGTCTCTCCACGCCGCAGGCCTATCTTTCGGTGGGCGCCTCCTCCGGCAGGTCGGCGATCGCCATCCCGAGACCGGCGACGCCCCAGAGCAGGGCGCCCATATGACTGAACTCGATATTAAAGAAGTAGTGATCCGCCAGTCCTACCGCCAGCGCCGCCACGATCCCCGCCTGGCAACCGAGCGCCCAGCTGGTCCGCTCCTCGTCGAGCCCGGGCAGCGCGGTGAGCGAGCGGATGAACCAGGCCGCCAGGATCGCGAGGAAGGCCGCCAGCCCCACCAGGCCCATGCGCTGCCCGATCGCCAGGTAGATGTTGCTCACCCCAGCGGTCAGGTCCAGGTCGGGCGCGGCGCCAAAGCCGATGCCGAAGGCCGGGTAGCGCTGGATGATCGCGACGGCGTTCCGGAACTCGGCCAGGCGCATCTGCTGCGCCTGGTCCTCGAACTGTACTCCGCTAACGATCCTCTCGACGAACTCCTCCGCATAGCCGAGGCCGATGAGCAGCAGCCCGCCCACCACCGCGGCGGCGAACATAACCCACCAGAGCCGGCGGTAGCGCACGGTGGCCAGGTAGGCCGCCGCAAACACTGTGCCGAAGAGCGCCGCCCGCGAGAAGGTGAGCAGCAGCACTAAGGCCATCACTCCTACGATACATCCTAGTAGCCAGCGGCGCAAGAGGGGACGTTGGGCAACTAGCTGGGCAGCTGCGAGAGCGAGCACGAGGGCGAGCATTCCGCCGAAGCTGTTGGGGTCCACCGAGAGGCCGATCGCCCGCTCGAGCCCGTTGGGATCATCCTCGACATAACGCAGCACACGGCCGCTGGTAGGGTAGCCGAGGCGTCCGAGGCTCACCAGCAGGCTGAGGGCGAGCTCGTCGTTGAGCGCCCAGAGCCCGAGGGCCATCAGGGCAGCCAGGCCGCCGCTGAGGATGAGGCCCTGGAGGGCCAGCCGGGCCTGCCAGCGCTCGCGCACACAGTTCACCACGCTGAAGTAGAGCAGCACGCCGAGCACAAACTTCGTGTAGTTGTGCAGGGTGGCGAAGTCGGGCAGGCCGCGGGCGCCGAGGTAGAGCGAGAAGAAGGTGAGGCCGATGAAGCCGATGATCGGCAGGCCGAGGGGCGTGAGCCGCAGGTCGAAGGCCTCGGGGTGGGCGAGCAGGCGCAGGAGCCAGACGCCGAGCAGGGCAACGAGGGCGAGGGTGAGGAAGTTGGGCGTGATGATCGCCTTGAAGGGCAGGGTGCCGAAGGGGAAGAGCGTGATGATCGCAAAGACGACCAGCAGGCCGACCTCGGTGCTGGCGAGCATTGCGAGCCCGGCGAGGAGGGCGAGCAGGCCGGCGAAGGCGTAGATCGGGCCGAAGGCCGCGGCGCCGCCAGCGACGCCGCCGAGGGCCAAAGCGAGGGCGGCCGCGAGGGCCGGCGAGCGCGTCAGGGCGTCGCGAAGGGAGAGCTGTTGCATAACCAGATTGCAGGTTGCAGATTGCAGGTTGCAGATTGCAGGGCCGTTGCGCTAGCTCGACCGGAGCCAGCAGGGAAAGCGTGCCCAGCGGCAGACGAAAGTGCCGACAGAGCACGGCGCGAACCTGCAATGCGACCTACAAGCTGCAATCACCCGTAGGGCATATTGCTGATGCGCATCAGCTTGTCCCAGCGGTGGGTGGCCTCGATAAAGCGCACCGTGCCGGAGCGGGAGCGCATCACCACGCTGTGGGTGCGGGCGCCGCCGCCAAAGTACTCGGTGCCGCGCAGGAACTCGCCGGGGGTGATGCCGGTGGCGGCGACGTAGACATTCTCGCCCTTCACCAGCTCGCGGGTGGTGTAGACCTTCTGGAGGTCGAGGCCGAGCTCGGCCACCAGCGCCCGCTCCTCGTCGTTGCGGGGCCAGATCTTGCACTGCAGCTCGCCGCCCATGCATTTGAGGGCGGCCGCGGTGATCACGGCCTCGGGGGCGCCGCCGATGCCCATGAGGATGTCGGCGGGGGGGTTCTCGATCGCCGTCATGATCCCGGCGCTCACATCGCCGTGAAGGATAAGCTTGATACGGGCGCCGGTCTCGCGGATCTGCCTGATCAGATCCTTGTGGCGGGGGCGATCAAGCACGACCACGGTTACATCCTCGATCTGCTTGCCGAGGGTGCGGGCGACGGCGCGGATGTTATAGGCCACGGGCGCGTTGATATCGATCACGCCCTTGGCCCGCTCGCCGACGGCGAGCTTGTCCATGTAGGCGATGCCCTGCCAGTTGTAAAGGGCGCCCCGCTCGGCGATGGCGATCACGGCGATGGCGCCGGGCATGCCCTCGGCCAGCAGCGTGGTGCCCTCCACTGGATCCACAGCCACATCCATCTCGGGACCCTCGCCGCTGCCCACCTGCTCGCCGGTGTAGAGCATGGGAGCCTCATCCTTCTCGCCCTCGCCGATCACCACGACACCGCGCATCGGCACGCTGTCGAGCGAGTAGCGCATCGCATCGACCGCGGCCTGGTCGGCGCCCTCCTTGTCGCCGCGGCCCATCCAGCGGCCGCTGCGCAGCGCGGCGGCCTCGGTGGCGCGCACGAGGTCCATCCCCAGGTTACGCTCGATCCGCATCGCGGTTTCTCCCTTCACGTGGCGGTATGGACCACAAATTGTAGCACACGGCTCCTGGCATGTCGAACGGGGCGTCGCCCCGCCGTGGGGAGGTGGGCAGCGTGCCCACGCCCCGTACGGGCGCTGCTCCAAGCTCGTACCACCTACGCGGTGAGCAGGCTTGCGAGCGGGCTCCGCCCCTCGCGCTCCGCGCCAAGGTGTGCTTGCCATCTCTCGATGCCGGGCCTTCTTGGGCGTTGCCCCAAGCTCGTACCACCTACGCGGTGAGCGGGCTTGCGAGCGGGCTCCGCCCCTCGCGCTCCGCGCTGCGTGCCTCGGAGCACTGCCTTGTGCCAGTACCACCTGCACGGTGGGTGGAGATGCGAGCGGGCTCCGCCCCTCGCGCTCCCCGCCAAGGTGCGCTTGCCATCTCTCGATGCCGGGCCTTCTTGGGCGCTGGCCCGAAGCAGTACCACCTGCACGGTGGGTGGAGATGCGAGCGGGCTCCGCCCCTCGCGCTCCCCGCCAAGGGGGCGGCTGCCCCCTTGGAACCCCCGAAGCCGGCGCCCGCCTCAATCCGCATGCCAT
>DAOUGF010000809.1:0-2427 GCA_034429295.1 Chloroflexaceae bacterium | reverse complement strand
GCCAGCTTCGGCTTCTCGCTCCGCGCTTGCCGGCGCTGGCTCTCGACGATTGCGTCGGAAAGCGCCTCCAACTCTGCGAGCGACTCAGTCGTAACCTCGGGCTCATCAGCTTCAGAGGGCGTCATTGGTGAACCTCATTTAGTAAATCAGCGGCGTTTCGGCCGGGCCGCCCAGGGGTCTCGTGCGCAGCCGGCTGTCGAGCAGCAAGGCATCGCGCCCAAAGGTCACAGTGCCGGCTTGGATGCCGGTATCAGCTGTATCAGCACGGTATGGCCAGAGCTGCAGCCCGATCGGTAGATAGAGCATGCGCCGGAGTTGCTGAGGATCGTGGGCGGGGACGATCAGGCCAACGCACGGCTCGTCGATCAGCGCAGCGTTCAGGCGGGGCAGGAACTCGTGGCCGGCGCAATCCACCTGGATGCCAGGGAGCACCTGCGCGCTCTGCTGGCGCTCCGGCCCCCAAGCGGCGACGGCGGGACTGAGCAGCACTGTCACCTGCTCACGACGCTCGCGGAGGCCGAGCCAGCGAAAGAAATATTTCTGGAACCCACGCTGAAACGGCCGTTCGGCATCGGGGCCGTAGAGCCGGCGCAGCTCGGCGAGAAAGCGCCCACGCTCGAGCAACTCCAGGCGGGCATTGCTCAGCAACCAGAAGAGATCATAGGTGAGCGGCTCGCTGGCATCCTCTTTGAGCACCCCACAGTCGAAGGGGTTGCCGCCGCGAAACGATTGAGCCTCCTGTATCAGCAGCCCCTCACCTGCATCCTCGCGGTCGCGCCACTCACGCATCGCGTCGCCGATCTTGCCCTGAATAAGCCGGGCGTAGCGGGGCACCAGCTCGGCGCACACCGGCGCGAACGTCGCTTTGAGTGACTTACTGGAGAGGGCTTGGACAACCCTCACCGGCACAAAGCGCCCCCAGAGCCGGGTGTAGTGCTCGAAGCGGGCGGGCTGCGGGAACTGCTCCCTGACCACCCGGGCGAGCTCTTCTCGCGTATAGACGCCGCCGTTGATAAGAGGCGCCGGCTGGCCCGCGCCCGGTAGCGCCAGCCGCTCGTAGATGAAGCGCGGCACCAGGGCATGTGCGGCGAAGGCGTCGAAGCGCTGCTCCTCCCCGTCGCGATCTATGTAGCTGGTGTGGCGGCCAAGCCGGCCGAGGCGCTGGAGGAAGGCGCCGGCGCCGCTTGACTCGAAGACCAGCAGGTTGATGCGGAAATCCACCCCTACATCCACGGTGGAGGTGCCAATCAGGAGGTCAGCCTCGTATGAGGCCCTTCGTGTAGCGCGGCCTGTGAGGCCGGTGTTCGACTTGACCGTCAGATCCTCGCGGGCAAAGGCAGGCCTCAGGCGCTCCTCCAAGCGCAGGGCGGTCGCCACGGAGTTGACGATCAGCGCCGCTTTAGCGCCGGGGCGATGCTCGCGGAACCAGGCCAGCAGCGTCTGCTCGCCCCCCACCTCGACCCAATCTTCTGCCCCACCCTCGGCAAAGCTGATGCTGCTGCCCTGCAGGATCGGGCGCCAGCCGGCGCCGGGATGCTCGCCGTGGTGATACCAGCCCGCGCTTTGCGGATCGATCAGACACAGGCGAGTGCCGAAGCCCGCGCGTTCGAGGATCTGGAGAACCTCCGGTGTGGGCGTTGCCGACAGAAAAAGCGTTTTGAGGTGGGGCTGCTGAGTCGCCAGGAAAAGCAATCCCGTGAGCACAGCAACCACCTGCGGCATCTCGAAGATATGGAACTCGTCGAAGGTCAGCTGGTCGAACAATATCGCGATCTGCGAGGCGACGTGATCGGGGCTGCGCCCGTACTGCTGATAGTGGAACTGAAGGATGGCGTGGAGAATATCGGGGTTGGAGAGGGTCAGACGGTGGTTTTTCAGTTCGCGTAGCAGCACTTCGGGGCGCCGCAGCACCTCGACATCAGCTGCCAGCTCGTCGAGGCGAGCGCCATAGAGCGTGCCCGCCCACGTGGCGGGGCAGCCCCACTGCGGCAATGTGCGCTCCGCGCTGGCGTGCTGGTCTTGGAGCAGCTCGTTGGTGGGGAAGAGGGCCAGGGTGCCGTTGTGACGCGCGTCGGTGAGCAGGGGCAGAAGGCCGGCCAGGCTCTTGCCATCCCCCGTCATCGCCGTGTTGATCACAACATCGATACCGGGGTCCCGCAGGGCGCGGTACGTCTCCAGCTGGTGCTGGGAGAGCTGCCAGCCCTTTGGCAATCGCGCCACCAACTCGGGCTCAGCGGCCACATCGGCCGGATCGGCCAGCTTCGAGTAGACCGGGAGAGTGCTGATCTGCATGGTCGCTCCTCGCTACCGCCAGCGTAGCGGAGTGGCCCGTCGCAAATGCGCCCTGATGTGGTTTCGCCTTCTCCCTTCACCATAGCATGCCCCTCGGGACTCATTGAGTCCGAAGGCAATTAATCTTGGTAGATC
>DAOUGF010000808.1:0-3885 GCA_034429295.1 Chloroflexaceae bacterium | reverse complement strand
CGGGCATGGCGTGGGCGACGATGCGGCCGAGCTGTGCGTCGGTGAGCTGCATGTGGATGACGAAGTGACGAGGTGACAAGGTGGCGCCAGGCGGGCACCCTGTCACCCCTTCACGCTGTCACGCGGTTGCTGCGCCGAGGGCGGCGACGAGCCGGTCGATGTCGGCCTTGCTGTTCATCTCGGTGACGGCGAGCAGCATGGCGTTGCCGAGTTGAGGCTCATCGGCGCTCAGGTCGTAGCCGCCGATGATGCCCTGCTCCCGCAGGGCGGCGTTCACCTCGCTCACCGGCCGGGGGCAGCGGACCACGAACTCCTTGAAGAAGGGGCCGCCGTGGACGGCATAGCCGGGGAGGGCGGCGATCTGCGCGGCGGCGTAGTGGGCCCGGTGGTAGCAGAGCTCGGCCACCTTACGCATGCCCTGCTTACCCATCAGCGCCATGTAGACCGTGGCGGCGAGGGCCATGAGCCCCTGGTTGGTGCAGATGTTGCTGGTAGCCCGCTCGCGGCGGATATCCTGCTCGCGGGCGCGCAGGGTGAGCACATAGGCCAGCCGGCCGTCCACATCCTTCGTTGCGCCGACGATGCGGCCGGCGATCTTGTGGACGTGCTTCTGCCGAGCGGTGAAGATGCCGAGGTAGGGGCCGCCGAAGTTCAGGCCGATGCCGAGGGGCTGGCCCTCCGCGGTAGCGATATCGGCGCCGACCTCGCCGGGAGTCTGGAAGAGGCCGAGGGCGATCGGGTCGAAGTGGACGCAGAGCAGAGCGCCACGGGCCTGCACCTGTTGGGCGAGGCCCCGCAGGTCGTGGAGGCGACCGAGGAAGTCGGGGCTCTGGACGATCAGCAGGGCGGTCTGGTCGTCCACCAAGGCCAGGGCATCTTCGAGCGTGCTGTTTGGCGTCTCGTCGCCGGTGATCTGCACATCGAGGCCCTGGAGGTAGGTGCGGAGCACGGCGCGGTACTGCGGGTTGACGCTGCGGGCGACGACGATCTTGCGGCGGCCGCGCACCAGATTGAGGGCCATAATCGCGGCCTCAGCGATCGCAGTGGCGCCGTCGTAGTGGGAGGCGTTGGCGATCTCCATGCCGGTGAGCGAGCAGATCAGGCTCTGGTACTCAAAGATCGCCTGGAGCGTACCCTGGCTGATCTCCGGCTGGTAGGGCGTGTAGGCGGTGTAGTACTCGCCACGGCGCAGGATCTGGTCGACGGCGGCTGGGACAAAATGGTTGTAGGCGCCAGCGCCGAGGAAGATGCTGTGGGTAAGGGCGTTGGCGTTCGCGGCGCTGAGGGCATGGAGCTCGCGCACCAACTCGGGCTCCGACATAGGCTCGGGCATCTTGAGCCGGGGGAAGCGCCGCTCGGCCGGGACATCGGCGAAGAGCTCGGCGGTGGAGGCGATGCCGATGGCCGCCAGCATCTCATCCCGCTCGGCCTCGGTGAGGGAAATATAGTGTGACATAGCTAGTGCGCGCGATCCTCGCAATACTTGGCGTAGGCGGCGGCATCGAGCAGCTCCTCCGTCTCACCGGAGGGCCGCACCCGAATAAGCCAACCCTCGCCGTACGGATCCTTGTTGATCGGCTCCTGGTTGCTCTCAAGGGCGCTGTTGACCGCCACCACCTCCCCACCGACGGGGGCGTAGAGGTCGGACGAGGCCTTGACCGACTCGATCGTGCCGAAGCTCTCGCCGGGCTTGAGCGTGGCCCCGACCTGAGGAAGCTCGAGATAGACAACATCGCCGAGGGCGTCCTGGGCGTAGTCGGTGATGCCAATAACCATCTCGTCGCCCTCGCTGCGCACCCACTCGTCGGACTTGCTGTACTTGAGATCGGCGGGGATATTGGTGCTCATAGACTCCTCATGTGTTGCCGGGGCGGCGGGCCGAGGCGCCGCTTCCTGGCCGAAGCATTGCTGCGCTACTTCGGCCTACTTCTTATAGCGGGGCTTGTAGAACGGCATCTTGATCACCCGGGCGCGCACAGGCTTCCCGCGGATGATCACATCGAACTCGCTACCCTCGGCGCTGTGAGGGGTGGCGACCAGGCCGATGCCGAGGGGCTTGCCGAGGGTGGGCGAGGGCATGCCGGTGGTAACATAGCCGATCGGCTCGCCCTCGACGGAGTGAATCGGGTAGTCGCCGCGGGCGACACCCCGGCCGACGAGCTCGAAGCCGGCGAGACGGCGGGTCGGGCCCTGCTCCTTGATCCGGGCGAGCGCCTCGCGGCCCACGAATTCGCCCTTGGCGAGCTTCACGACCCAGCCGAGGCGGGCCTCGTACGGGTTGATCTCCTCGCTAAGCTCGTGGCCATAGAGAGCCAGGCAGGGCTCGAAGCGCAGGCTGTCGCGGGCGCCGAGGCCGCAGGGGCGCACAACGCCGGGCGCGCCGAGGGCGAGGGTGCGCTCCCAGAGCATCTCGGCGTTATGGGCGTCGAAGAAGAGCTCGAAGCCGTCCTCCCCCGTGTAGCCGGTGCGAGAGATCAGCACATTCACGCCGAAGAGGCGGGTGAGCGCCACGCCGTGGAAGGGCAGGTAACCCAGATCGTCGGCCTCGGAGTCCTCCGCCTGGACGAGGAGCGTCTCCGCTGCTGGGCCCTGGAGGGCGAGCATAGCCCAGCGATCGGAGCGATCTTCCAGCTCAACATCGAGGCCGGCGGCGTGCTGATTGAGCCAGGCCCAATCCTTGTCGCGGTTGGAGGCGTTCACCACGACGAGGAACTCATCGGGGATATGGTAGATGAAGACATCATCTACGATGCCGCCGTCGGGCCGGCAGAGCAGGCCGTAGCCGGACTGGCCGAGGGGGATGGCGCTCACATCGCAGGTGACGACGCGCTGGAGGAACTCCTCGGCTTGGGGGCCACGGACCATAAAGCGGCCCATGTGGCTGATGTCGAAGAGGCCGGCGCTCTGGCGCACAGCGTTATGCTCCTCGATGATGCTAGTGTACTGGAGGGGCATCTCCCAGCCGCCGAACTCGACCATGCGGGCGCCCGCGGCGAGGTGGGCATCGAAGAGCGGGGTGCGTTTCAACATAGTGTGCTCCACATTGAGCATTGAGAATAGAGTTTGAGAAAGCGGCGAGGCCGCCCCGCAACTTGCGCTCAACGCTCAACTCTACGTCCTCAATTCCCAAGTTCCTCCCGAACACGGCGCAGCATCTCGCGGCACTCGATGGCGTAGCGAGCCAGTTCCTCGTCGCCTCCGGCGCGGGCCTCGGCGGCGAACTGCCAGAGGGCCTGGGCGGCCACATCCTCGAGCAGCACAGGGTAGCGGTCGATCACCTCGGCCATGGCCTCCTCACCCTCGGCGATCAGCAGGGCCTCGATCGCCTCATCGATCGAGGCCGCCTCGTCAGAGTCCTGTTCTTCTTCGTCGCCGACGGCCCGGGCGGCGCGGAGCTGGGCCAGGGCCTCACGGCGCTCCTCGATGTTCTGGGCGAGGCGCTCGTTTCCTTCATCGAGGGCGAGCTCGACCCGCTCGGCGAGCAGGGAATCCGCCTCGGGGCGCAGCAATATCGGGTAGGTCTCCGCGACGGCCTCCAGCTCGGGCGCGCTCTGGGCCTGGAGCAGCGCCTGGAGCGCCCCATCGGGCAGCGTGACAGCGTTCTCAGGCGGTGATTGGCGCGGGACGGCGGCCGTGGCCTCAGCCATGCGCTTGAGCAGCGCGCGGGCCTGGCGCAGGCTCTCCGCGATATCGAAGGCTCGCTGCTCCACGGCTACATCGGCGAGTTGGGCGAGGGTAGCGTCGGTGCTTGGGTCGAGCAGAATCGGGTGGTCGGCCAGCACCTGATCGAGCTCTGCGGCGCTGTCGGCGGAGAGCATCGCCTCGACGGCGAGGAGGAGGGGCGGGGCGTCGCTCGCATCCGCTTGCTCGGGCTGCGGCTCGTCT
>DAOUGF010000807.1:0-11205 GCA_034429295.1 Chloroflexaceae bacterium | reverse complement strand
CAACCGGCGGCGGTAGTCGGATCGCTCGGCGGCGCGGGGGACGAGGATGGGGTGGCCGCGGCCGGCGACAACCTCGGCGTTGACGATACAGCGGCCGATATGCTCCTGGGCGGGCACCTCGTACATCACATCGAGCAGCACCTCCTCGACGATTGAGCGCAAGGCGCGGGCGCCCGTCTTCGCCTTCATGGCCCGCTCCACGATCGCCTCGAGGCCGTCGGGGGTGAACTCGAGCTCCACGTGGTCGAGGGCGAGCAACTTCTGGTACTGCTTGATCACGGCGTTGCGGGGCTCGGTGAGGATGCGCAGCATGGCCTCCTGAGTGAGCGGCTCGAGGCCAACCACCACCGGCAGGCGGCCGATGAATTCAGGGATGAAGCCGTAGCGCATGAGGTCATCGGGGCTGATCTGGGCGATCAGCTGCGCGTGATCCTCCGGGGTGGCGCCGGCCTTCTGGCCGCCGAAGCCCATAACATTCTTGCCCCGCACCCGCTTGGCGATCACTTCGTCGATGCCCTCGAAAGCGCCGCCGCAGATGAAGAGCACGTTGGTCGTGTCGAAGGAGATGTACTCCTGCTGAGGGTGCTTGCGGCCAGGCAGCGGCGGCACGTGGGCCACGCCGCCCTCGAGGATCTTCAGCAGGGCCTGCTGCACGCCCTCGCCCGACACATCGCGGGTGATCGAGGGGTTATCGGCCTTGCGGGCGATCTTATCGATCTCGTCGATGTAGATGATGCCGGTCTGAGCTCGCTCCACATCGCCGTCGGCGGCCTGGATGAGCCGCAGCAGGATGTTCTCCACATCCTCGCCCACATAGCCCGCCTCGGTGAGCGCGGTAGCGTCGGCGATGGCGAAGGGCACATCCAGAATGCGGGCCAGCGTCTGGGCGAGCAGCGTCTTGCCGCTGCCGGTGGGCCCAAGCAGCAGGATATTGCTCTTGCTGATCTCGACGTCGTCGATCTTCGAGCCGGCGCGGATGCGCTTATAGTGGTTGTAGACCGCTACGGAGAGCACCACCTTGGCCCGATCCTGCCCGACCACGTACTGGTCGAGTTTCTCCCGCAGCTTGCGCGGGGTAGGGAGGCGGGCTGGCCCGGGAGGGGCGTTGCGGCGGGGCGCCGCCATCTGCTGCTCGGTCTCTTCGGCGATGATCGCGCTGCAGAGCGCCACGCACTCATCGCAGATAAAAACGGTGCCGGGGCCGGCGATGAGGCGCTGCACCTCCTCCTGGCCCCGACCACAGAACGAGCAGACATAGGCGCCGCGACCACTATTGCGAGAACGGGTCATTGGGGTGTCTCCGCGTAGTCCGTAGTCCGTAATCCGTACAACAGCTGGCGCAGCGACGGATCACGGACTACGGGCTACGGGCTAGATGCTACTTCTTCTCCGCCAGGTCCTCGCGGATCAGGATCTCATCGATGATCCCGAACTCCTTGGCCTGCACAGGGGTCATATAGGCGTCGCGGTTGAACGTCTGGGAGATCTTCTCCACCGGCTGGCCGGTGTCGCGAGCCATCAGCTCGAAGCCCAGATTCTGCAGCCGCAACAGCTCGCGGGCCTGGATCTCCACATCGGGGCCGGAGCCGCGGAAACCGCCGAGCGCCGGGTGCATGTGGATGGTCGAGTTCGGCAGGCTGAAGCGCTTACCCTTCTCGCCGCCCGCCAGAATGATCGTGGCCATGCTCGCCGCCAGGCCCAGACAGACCGTGGCGACGTTGGGCCGGATGTGGCGGATCGTATCATAGATCGCCAGGCCTGCGGTGACGGAGCCGCCCGGGCTATTGATGTAGAGCCAGATGTCGCGGTCCGGGTCCTCGCTCTCAAGGAAGAGCAACTGGGCGACGATCAAGTTCGCGATCTGGTCCTCGATCGGCGTGCCAAGGATAACGATGCGCTCCTTCAGCAGGCGCGAATAGATATCGAAGGCACGCTCGCCGCGGCTGGTACTCTCGACGACCATCGGGATCAGGCTCTCAGGGCGCTGGAGCTCCCAGGATGGTCCGCGGGGAGAAATCCAATTCATAGTCTGTGTCTCCGTTGGGCCGAGGCGTTCGCCTCGCGAATTGCTTCGGCCTTACGCTGGAATAGCGAACTAATGATAAAGCTCGTACCTACTCCGTCGGCTTCGCTGCAGCCGTCTCAGGCTCAGACTCGGGCGCCGCCTCGTCGGCAGGCTGGTCAGCGTCGGCGGGCTGGCTAGCGTCAGCGGCCTCGGCGGGGGGCGCCTGCTCGCCCAATTCAGGGGCGGTGCCCGTAGCGATGGCGATCAGCCGCTCCCGCAGCTTACGGTCGAGCACACTGTTGGCAACACTTGGCAGCAACTGGCCCTGGAGAAGCTGGGCGACGCTCTCGCGCTCCTCCTCGTCGTAATCGAGCAGCATGCGGCCAACCTCGGCCTGGATCTCCTCCTGCGAAATGTCCAGACCTTCCTGGCGCACCACTTCCCGCAGCGCCAGCGTGACCTTCGTCTGCCGCTCGGCCTCGGGGAGCAGCGCCTCGACCGCCTGATCGTGGGTCTGCCCGCGGTACTGCAGCATCTGATCGAGGGTGATGCCGTAGCGGGAGAACTGGCGCTCCTGCTCGTGGAGCAACTCGTGAGCCCGCTCCTGGATCATCACATCAGGAATGTCAAACTCCGTCTGTTCCACGAGCCGGTCGATATAGGTGTCGAGCGCCTTGCGCTCGGCGCTATCCTTGGCGGCGCGCTCAAGGTCGGCCCGCGTCTTGGCTCGCAGCTCGTCGAGGGTGCCATCGAAGCCCTCCAGGGTGGGCAACTCCTCCCAATCGGGGAGCATGCGCTCCTGGATCTCGATGACCTCGACCTTGAACGTCACCTCTTTGCCCCGCACCTGCTCGTTGCTGTGATCATCGGGCATCTTGGCGACGATCTCTTTGCTCTCGCCGACGCTCATGCCGATCAGGCCATCGTAGAGCTCATCAACGAGGCGCCCCTTGACCAGATCGAGCGTCTGCTCTTCGGGCTCTGGGTCGGCCTGCTCGCCCTCCTCGCCCGCAACGATCGTGGCGAGCCGCACCTTGAGCTGATCACCCTCCTGGGCAGGGCGGGACTCGTCGAGCTCCTTGAGCACCACGTGGCGATCCCGCACCACCTCCATGGCCCGCTCAAGCTGCTCGTCGGTCACCTCCTCCAGCTCCAAGGGCACCCTGATGGAGCGGTAGTCGCCCACGTTGACGGTAGGCGGCACCGGCACATGCACCGTGAAGGTGAAGGGGTCGGAGGAGTCGATGCCCTGGAGGCTGGCCTGGCCGACCGGCTCGATCTTCTCTTGCTTGATGGCGTCGCGGAAGGCCTTGTTGATCAGGTCTTCCGAGGCCTCCTCGATCAGCGCTTCGCGGCCGAAGGTGCGCTCGATCATAAAGCGCGGGGCCTTGCCGGGGCGGAAGCCGTGGATGGGATATTTCTGCGAGAGGCGACGGGCGGCCTGGTCGAGACCCCGCTCGAAGCGCTCTTTGTCGAGCTCGATCTGTAATGACAGAAGGCTCTTGGGGAGCTTTTCAGTAGTGATCTTCACGCGCAGCGATCTCCATGATCTGATCCGCGCCACAATATGCTGGCGGCGGTGCGGCGCACGCGCACCACGCGTCGCCGCCGACGATACTCCGTGGCATTATAGCATGCCGGACCCCGGCTGCAAAGCGCAGTCCTACGCGGCGGAGACGCCGCCATGCCCGGCAGCCGTGCCGTTTGTGAGCTATAATGGTTGCAGCTGTGCGGGCGTGGCCCGCCGGCATCCAATAACGGGAGTTTAGTGGTGCAGATGAGTCAACTACGGGTTTGGGGCGTACCGGCGGCCGTGGCCGCCCTAGTGCTGCTCCTCGATCAGCTGGCAAAGCTGTGGGTGGTGGAGACCCTCGGCCCTGCGCCGCTGACGCGCTTCATCCCGATCATCGGCGAGAGCGTGCGGATCGCCTATTCCCACAATACCGGCGTGGCTTTCAGCCTCTTCACCGGCCATCCCGAGCTGCTCACTGTCGCTGCGCTCCTGATCATCGCCGGCGCGATCTACTTCTACGCCACCCAGCTGCCGAATCAGCGCGCCCTGGTACAGCTGATTATGGGCCTGATCATGGGCGGCGCCTTCGGCAATCTAGTGGACCGCATCCGCCTGGGCTATGTGGTCGATTTCATCCAGGTGGGCTGGTTCCCCATCTTCAACCTGGCCGACAGCGCTATCACGGTGGGCGCCGCCCTGCTGATGCTGCAGTTCCTCCGCGATGAGCTGGCGCAGCGCCGCGAACGCCCCGACGAGCAGCCCCTGACGTCGTAGCGAGACCAGCCGTGCATACAGCTCCGCCCCAACCTTCAGCGCGCCGCTGGCTTGTGCCCGCGGCCCTCGGCGCCGCCGTGCTCGCCATCGACCAGCTCACCAAGCGCTGGGCCACAACGACGCTCGGCCCTGAGCCAGGCGACCGGGTGATCCATCTGGTGGGCGACTGGCTGAACCTGGTCTACGGCCAGAACACCGGCGTGGCCTTCGGCATGTTCCAGAACATGCCAAAGCTCTTCACTGTGACCTCGATCCTGATCACTGCCGGCGCCGTCTACGCCTATATCGTCCATCTGCCTAACCGCAGCCTCTGGGTGCAGACGTCGGCCGGCCTGATCCTCGGCGGCGCCGTGGGCAATATTATCGACAGGCTGCGCCACGGCTATGTGGTGGATTTCATCCAGGTGGGTTGGTGGCCTGTCTTCAACCTGGCCGACAGCGCGATCTGCGTCGGTGTCACTATGCTCGCCGGCTACCTGATCTTCGTCGGCGACGAGCCGGCCATCGCCCCCCGCACCCCTCCTCGCGACGACGGCCTGCTGAGCGATCTGCTGAGCCGGGATCTCGAATGAGGGAACAGGACGCTGAGAACAGGCCATCGGGAGCGAAGCCAGTGCCACCCCTGACCCTGTGCCCTGTTCCCTGATCCCTCATGATGGCTGACATCGACACGATAGTCCTCTACGCCGCGCCCGAGGATGAGGGTTTACGCCTCGATCGCTTCGTGGCGCGCGCAGTGGCGGGCCTCTCCCGCTCCTACGTGCAGCAGCTGGTGGGCGATGGCCGGGTGACGGTGAACGGCAAGATCGCCCGCTCCAGCCTTGCGCTGCGCCACGGCGACCGGGTGGAGGTGTCGGTGCCACCGCCCCAGCCTACCACCCTGACGCCCGAGGCCATTCCGCTGCAGGTGGTCTACGAGGACGCCGATCTGGTGGTGGTGGACAAGCCGGCGGGCATGGTGGTGCACCCGGCGCCCGGCCACGAGGGCGGCACCCTCGCCAACGCGCTGCTGGCTCGCTACCCCGAGATGGAGATCAACGGCGGCGTGCGGCCTGGCATCGTCCACCGGCTCGACCAGGGCACCTCGGGGCTGCTAGTGGTGGCCCGCAACGACCAGGCTATGCAGGCGCTCACCGAGCAGCAGCGGGCCCGCAAGATGCTCAAGCTCTACCTGGCCGTGGTGGAGGGCGGCTTTAAAGAGCCCACCGGCACGATCGACGCCCCGGTTGGCCGCCACCCCACCGACCGGCTGCGCATGACGGTGACGCCCCGCGGGCGCGAGGCCCGCACCCACTACAGGGTGCTGGAGGAGCTCGGCAACTACACTTTGCTGGAGCTGCGCTTAGAGACGGGGCGCACCCACCAGATCCGCGTCCATATGCTACATCGCAGCCGGCCCATTCTCGGCGATCCGACCTATGGTGGCCGCAAGAGCCGCCCCAGCTTCGGGTTGACCCGGCAGTTTCTCCACGCCCATCGCCTCGGCTTCGCCCACCCCGCCGATGGCAGCTGGCGCGAGTTCAGCTCGCCGCTGCCCGCCGATCTGGAGGAAGCTCTGGGCCGGCTACGAGCCGCCGCGCAGCGGTAAGTGCCGCCCTTATGCTACAATAAGCCGTGTTTCAGGTCCATGTCACGTAAAGCGTCTGAGCGCTCTAGATAGCCGGAGGAGGCCGCAGCATGCGGAAGAAGATCAGCATTATCGGCGCCGGATTCGTTGGCTCTACAACCGCCCACTGGTGCGCCGCCGCCGAGCTTGGCGATATCGTTCTGCTCGACATTATCGAGGGCGTCCCCCAGGGCAAGGGGCTGGACCTGTACGAGGCAGCGCCGATCATGGGCTTCGACTCACGGGTGATCGGCTCCAACAACTACGCCGATACCGCCGGCTCGGATGTGATCGTGGTAACCTCGGGCGCGCCGCGCAAGCCCGGCATGAGCCGCGAGGATCTGATCAAAGTTAATGCTGACATTACCCGCAGCTGCATCAGCCAGGCGGCCCCGCTCTCGCCCAACGCCGTGATCATCATGGTGAACAACCCGCTCGACGCGATGACTTATGTGGCCGCTGAGGTGAGCGGCTTCCCCAAGGAGCGGGTGATGGGCCAGGCCGGCGTGCTCGACAGCGCCCGCTACCGCACCTTCATCGCGATGGAGGCCGGCGTCTCCGTTGAGGACATCCAGGCGATGCTGATGGGCGGCCACGGCGACGAGATGGTGCCGCTGCCCCGCTTCTCGACGATCAGCGGCATCCCGGTGACCGAGTTCATCAGCAAGGAGCGCCTCGACGCGATCGTGGAGCGGGCCCGCAAGGGCGGCGGCGAGATCGTCAACCTGCTGAAGACCGGCAGCGCCTACTACGCCCCCGCCGCGGCCGTCACCCAGATGGTGGAGGCGGTACTGAAAGATAAGAAGCGGGTGGTCCCGGTCGCCGCCTATCTCACCGGCCAGTATGGGCTGAGCGATATGTACTTCGGCGTTCCGGTGGTTCTGGGCGCCGGTGGCGTGGAGAAGATCATCGAGCTACCGCTCAACGACGAGGAGATGGCTCTGCTCAAAGCTTCGGCCGACGCGGTGCGCGCTACGCTGGAGACCTTGAAGACGCTCTGAGGAATTGAGAATTGAGAATGGAGAACTGAGCATGTAGCGACGCCGCCTGGCATTCTCAATTCTCAGTGTCCCGGAGGGATCTGTGAAGGCTACTTCGACCGTGAGCGGCTCCACGACAACAACCACGCCAGAGCGAGCGATGGGCGGCTGGAGCGTGGTCGGCGGCGAGCGTTTCTACACCCTTGCCCGCTGGGTGACGGTGGTGCTGCTCTTCGCGGTCACCCAGTTCCTCACCGGCGAGCCGATCTGGCCTGTCAGCACCCAAAGCCCGCCCCTGCTGATCGTGCTCTGGGCATATGTGGGCTTCAGCGTGCTGGCCACCATCGCGGTCTTCATCCCCGGTATAGTCTCGCTGCTGAGCTTGGCCTATCTCGTCGACCTGATGTTCATCTCGCTGATGGCCTTCTTCGGCGGCGAGCAGGTGGTGATCTTTTTCCCGCTCTATCTGCTGCCCCTGATCAACGCGGCGATCAGCCAGCCGCCTGCGGTCAGCCTGCTCTCAGGGATCGTCGCATCCGTCTTCTACATCGCCGCCTTCATCGGCTGGCGCCGCATCCTGGCCCCCGACATCGCTCTAACGCTACTCGACTACGTGGCCCTCGCGCTGCGCGGACTGACGCTCAGCTATGTGCCTTGGCTCACCAGCGGCTTGGCCGAGCGCTGGAGCGAGAATAATCGCCAGAGTGTGGTGGAGGCGCGGCAGCAGGCCGAGAAGGCCCTCGCAGATGCCCAAGCGTATCGCGATCAGATGCGCTCGCTCTACGAGGTGGCCTACACGCTCTCCACCACCGTCGATTACCGGCAGGTGCTCGAGGCGACGCTGCGGGAGAGCCAGAAGCTGATACCCTTCACCGCGGGCTTTGTGCTACTCTCGGCGGGGCAACCCGATGAGCTCTATGTGGCGGCCAGCCAGTCGCTCACGATCGCCGACCAGGCGCGGCGCGTCAAGGTGGGGCGCGGTTTGGCGGCGGCGCTGCGCAGCCCCGAATCCCAGATCCTGGCCGATGTCTCCAAAGAGCCGGATCTGCAGAGCTTCGAGACGCTCCGCAACTGCAAGAGCGCCTGCCTCATCCCGCTGCGGGCCAGCCTGCGCACTTACGGCGTGATGGTGGTGGCCAGCGATAAGGGAAGCTTTTCTGGCGAGCAGATCGATAACCTCACCGCGCTGGCGAACTACGCGATCATCGCCCTGCATAACGCCCAGCTGCTCTTCGACCTCAAAGAGGAGCGCAACAAGCTGATCTCCAAAGAGGAGGAGGTGCGCCACCAGCTGGCCCGCGATCTGCACGACGGCCCCGCCCAGGCCCTCGCCGCGATCACTATGAACGTGGAGTTCATCAAGCGGCTGCTGGAGCGGGACCCGCAGCGGGTGCTGGAGGAGCTCGACCGGCTGAGCGCCCTCGCCAGACGCACCACCTATGAGGTGCGCACCATGCTCTTCGAGTTGCGCCCGCTGGTGCTGGAAACCCAGGGCCTCAAGGTGACGCTCGAGCAATACCTGGAGCGTTTTAAGGAGAGCCGCGGCAACGTCGAGATCGTGCTGGAGGCCGACGCGGTGGCCGATGTGCAGCTTGAGACTAAGACCGAGGGCACGCTGTTCAACATCATCCAGGAGGCGGTGAACAACGCGCTCAAGCACGCCAAGGCCAAGCACATCTGGGTGCGCCTACGGCGCGAGGGCGGCCATGTGATCACGGCGGTGCAGGATGATGGTGTCGGCTTCGATATGCAGGCGGTGAAGAGCTCGTACGAGCAGCGGGGCTCCTTCGGCCTGCTGAATATCGATGAGCGGGCCCGCCTGGTCGGCGGCAGCGCTGAGATCCAGTCGGAGCCCGGCAAAGGCACTACCGTAACGATCGTGGTGCCGATCGAGCAGTAGCCCGTGCTCCGTAGTCCGTAGCCCATAGGTGTGCGGGCGGGCTACAGACTACGGGCTACGGACTACCTTATGAACCCCTACCTCGACCCCCAGCGGGTGCGCGCGGCGCTCAGGGCCCTCGACATGCGGCCCACCCGCGGCATGGGCCAGAACTTCCTGATCGACGGGCAGGCCCTGAGTACGATCGTGGAGGCCGCCGAGCTCACGAGCGATGACCTGGTGATCGAGGTCGGCCCCGGCCTCGGAGTGCTCACCTGGGAACTGACGCGCCGCGCCGGCCTGACGGTGGCGGTTGAGCTCGATAAGCGGCTCGCCGCCCGCCTCCGCGACGAGCTCCCCGACACGCCGCTGCTGATCGTGCAGCGGGATGTGCTGCGGGCGCCGCCGGAGGAGTTGCTGGCGCTGGCAGAAGACCAGGGAGCGACGACAGGCAATCACCCGAGCGCTAAGGCACGGCCAGCGGCTGATGATGGCGATCAGCCGGAGGATCAGGCCGGCGATGATCAGCCGCCGGTCGTCGATTGCCCCT
The DNA here is from genome assembly GCA_034429295.1 of Chloroflexaceae bacterium. Lineage (GTDB taxonomy): Bacteria > Chloroflexota > Chloroflexia > Chloroflexales > Chloroflexaceae > OHK40. The sequence goes on along the minus strand of DAOUGF010000807.1, from coordinate 1,898 downwards.
ACAAGCTCGTCGCCAACCTACCCTACGCGATCACGGCTCCGGTGCTACGGCACTTCCTGGAGGCGCGGCAGCCGCCCGAGCTGAGCGTGCTGCTGGTGCAGTGGGAGGTGGCGCAGCGGATCACGGCGGCGCCTGGCTCGCTGAGCGTGCTGGCCCACTCGGTGCAGATCTATACGGAGCCGGAGATCGTGGCGCGCGTCCCCGCGGCCAGCTTCTTCCCGGCGCCCGCGGTGGACTCGGCGGTACTGCGCCTGCGCCGCCGGGCGCGTCTCGCGGTTGATGTGGATAATGTGGATAAGCTGTTCCGCGTGATCAAGGCCGGCTTTCTGCAGGCTCGCAAACAGCTTGGCAACGCCCTGCCGGGCGGCTTGGCCGCGATGGGGGCGAAGCTGCCCCGCGAGACGACGCTCGCTGCCTTGGAGACCGCCGGGGTAGACTCCACGCGCCGCGCGGAGACGGTGACGCTCGCCGAGTGGGCGGAGATCTACCGCGCGCTGGCCGCCCACCTGTAACTGCGGAAGGCGGAGCCGCGCCTGCCTCGCGAAGCGGTACAGCGAGCGGCTACGTCGTTTCGCTTAGGGCGTTTCGGCCAAGGGGCGGATCTGCTGGCCGCGTTTGGGCGCGTACCATCCGTGCAGCTAAGCATGTAAGGAGACACGGATGGGCATTGCGTTTTTCAGCAGGGGCCACGCGACCAGAGAGCTTGCCCGCCCGCGCATGCTGCGGCCCGGCGATACGGTGGCGGCGGTGACGCTCTCTTGGGGCGGCCCGGGGACCTTCCCGCACCGCTACGAGGCGGGCGTGCGGCAACTCGAGGCGACCTTCGGCGTGAAGGTGGTTCCCACGGCCAACGCGCTGCGGGAGGCCGAGTGGATCGCCCGCAACCCGAAGGCGCGCGCCGAAGATCTGATGGCGGCCTTCGCCGACCCTGAGGTGCGAGGCATTATCGCCACGATCGGCGGCGACGACTCGATCCGCACCCTGCCTTACCTCGATCTGAGCGTGATCCGAGCGAACCCCAAGGTCTTCCTCGGCTTCTCTGATACCACGGTCACCCACTTTGCCTGCTACACAGCGGGGATCACGAGCTTCTACGGGCCGTCGATCATGGCCGGTTTCGCTGAGAACGGCGGCATCCTGCCCTCGGTGGAGGCCAGCGTGCGCCGCGCCCTCTTCAGCCCTGAGCCGATCGGCCCGCTCGCGCCCGCAGCGGAGGGGTGGACAGTGGAGTTCCTCGATTGGGCCGATCCGGCGAACCAGCAGCGGCGGCGCACGCTCACCCCAAGCACCGGCTGGCGCTGGCTGCAGGGCGAGGCGCCCGTGACAGGCAGGCTGATCGGCGGCTGTATCGAGGTGGTGGATTGGCTGCGAGGCACTGCTGTCTGGCCGACGCCCGAGGCATGGGAGGGCGCAGTGCTCTTCCTCGAGACTTCGGAGGAGGCGCCATCGCCCGTCGCTGTGACACGGATGCTGCGTAGCCTCGCCGCCTGCGGCGCGCTGGAGCGGGCTAGCGCCCTGCTCTTCGGTAGGCCTGGCGGCGGGGTGGCGCCCGAGCGCTTCGAAGAGTACGACCAGGCCTTGCTCGGTGTGATCCGCGATGAGCTCGGTCGCGGCGATATGCCGATCGTCACAAACATGGACTTCGGCCACACTGAGCCGAACCTCGTGCTGCCGTACGGCGTGGCGGCGGAGGTGGACCCGCTGGCTCGCACAGTGACGATCACCGAGGCGGCGGTTGTGCCGTAGGGGATTCGCGAGCGAGGGGCCGCGGCAGCGACAGTGCTGCCGCCCCCGCTCTCCGACGCCGGTGCCTGCGATACGCTGCTTGCGGGGCGCAAGCGCTTCGCGCCACTGCGTCCGCCGTCCCATACCCCGCTTGATTTGTCGGGGGCGGACGC
>DAOUGF010000806.1:0-2598 GCA_034429295.1 Chloroflexaceae bacterium | reverse complement strand
ATATTTCGTGTGAGGGAGCGAGACCTCCACCACCTCGGCGCCCTGCTCCTTAAGGACCTCGATCGCTGTGCGGGTGGCCTGCTCGACCCCCGGCTCCATCCCTTCGACGAAGTACTCGCGGGGCACACCCACACGCAGGCCGCGGAGATCGCCGGTAAGGGCCGCGCTATAATCTGGGACCGGCAGTGGGGCGCTGGTGCCGTCGCGGGGATCGTGCCCGGCGATCACTTGCATGATCAGCGCCAGATCGGCCACCGTCCAGGCGAACGGCCCGATCTGGTCGAGGGAGGATCCGAAGGCCACCAGGCCATAGCGGCTCACGCGCCCGTAGCTCGGCTTGAGCCCGCTCACGCCGCAGAGGGCCGCGGGCTGGCGGATGGAGCCGCCGGTGTCGGTGCCGAGGCTGCCGAGGGCCATGCGGGCCGCCACCACCGCGGCGCTGCCACCGCTGCTGCCGCCCGGCACTCGCTCCCGATCCCAGGGGTTACGGGTCACATGGAAGGCGCTCGTCTCGGTGCTTGAGCCCATCGCGAACTCGTCGCAATTGAGTTTGCCCAGGCTCACCGCGCCGGCGGCCTTCAGCCGGGTAACTACGGTGGCATCGTACGGGGGCACGAATGTCTCGAGGATGGCCGAGCCACAGGTGGTGCGCACGCCCTCGGTGCAGATCACATCCTTGATCGCGATCGGCACGCCGTGGAGCGGCCCTGAGTCGCGGCGTCGGGACGCATCGGCGGCGCGGGCCTGCTCAAGGGCCTGCTCGGCGGTAATAGTGATAAAGGCGCCCACCAGGGGCTCTACGGCCTCGATCCGCGCGAGCAGCGCCTCGGTCAGTTCAAGCGAGCTCAGTTCGCCTGCCGCGAGGGCCGCGCTCGCCGCGGATAGGGTAAGATCATAACGCTCGGTCATCTGCTATCTCCCAGGGGCGGTGCCCGCCAGATTCCATCGCTCTGCCCATTATAGACCAAACGCCAATGAACCGTCTCTTGCTCGCGCTGGCGCTCTTGCTCGGCCTCGCCGCCATCCCAGCCCAGGCCCAACCCGGCCCCACCCGCTTTCGCCCTGAGTTCGCCCCGCCCGCGCCGCCGCCCTTCATGGCGGCGCCCCTCGCGCTAGAGCCCGCCCCCGGCGCCGCCCCGGCGCAGACGGTGCTGAGCTGCCAGCCGGCGCTGGAAGACCCCACGGTGAGCGTGGATGCCGCCATCTCGCCGTGGAGGGCGTATCGCCTGGATTTGCATTTCACCACCGGCCAGAATGTTCTGTCGCCGCCTCAGAGCCTGCAGTTGATTGAGAATGATGATGGCGTACCGCCAAGCGGCCCCGATAGTGACTCTGTGGGCCAGAAGATCGCCATCCCCGCCAACCTCGCCGAGATCGCCGGGACGCTCAGCTATCGCTACGAGCCCGGCTCTACCGGCCCGGGCGACCTGCTGCGGATCGAGCTGTACGAGGTGGGCAGGCTCGACCAGGCCGGCCTGATCGCGAAGCGCGACCTGGACGTGGCGACCCATGACGACGGCACGTGGCGCAGCTTCGAGTGGGATGTGGCCGATGGCCCGACGGTGGAGCGGCTGCGGACTCTTGGCCAGGCCGACCTGCTGGTGACCACGGTGAACGCCGATAACGGAGTGATCCAGAAGCTCTGGGTTGACGATATCAGCGCGAGCGTCTGCGTGCCGACGGCCACGCTCAGAGGCACGGTGCGCGAGGGCGGGGAGCCTGCCCCCGACGCTCTGATCCTGCTCACCCGCAGTGACGCCGCAGGCAGCCGGACGGTGGCCGCCACTCGCAGCGCCCCCGACGGCGCCTACAGCTTCGGCGGTGTGCCGACGCTGCCGGCCGGCGCGAGCTACCGGATCTGGTTCCTCAACCGGCCGGAGGGGCTGAGCCGCGACAAGGGCCGGATCGGCTTCTGGGCCGGGCCGGTGGTGCGCGAGCTGGCCGATGGCGTCGAGCTCAGCGGGCTCAACTTCGACATCGCCGATGTCCCCCTGAACAGCCCTCCATCCTACAGCACCGTTGTTGCTACCAACGCCGCGCCCGCGCGCCTGAGCTGGGGTGCGCGCGGCGTCACCGGGGAGCGGCACCAGCTCTGCCTCTACGACCCGCAACTCGCCGACGGGGCGAGCGGGCAGCCGGCGCAGCTCTGCGGCCCGCTCCGCAACCCGGCGAGCGACCCGCTCAGCTTCGACCTCGGGCCGGCCAGCTTCGCCGGGGCGCCCAGCCTCTCCTTTCGCTACGGGCGCCCATACCGCTGGTACGTGGTCGTCTACAGGGGCGACCCGGAGGACCCGGACGTTCAGTACGGCTACAGCTTCTACGAGCGGGCAGTGACCTTCGTGCCGACGGAGCCGCCCAGCATTCCTCCGCCAACCCCTGAGGCGGGCGACCCGGCCGGCGAGCTAGGCCCTGCTGCCTGGACGCTGCTCGTCTATGTTGCGGCGGATAATGCCATCGACGACCCGGCGCGGGCGCCGACGGCGGCGCGCCCGGCCGCGCAGCTGAGGCGGGCCGCAGCTCTGGCGGCGGCCTACCCGACGGTGAATCTGGTGAGCCTAGTGGATGGCTACGGCGAGGGCGGCGCGCAGCTCTGTGTGT
>DAOUGF010000805.1:0-7115 GCA_034429295.1 Chloroflexaceae bacterium | reverse complement strand
CTGTGCTCGCTGCTGCTCGGTTCCATGTTCCATGCTCCCTGTACCCTGCCTATGAGCAAGCGCATCCTGCTGGTGGAAGATGAGCCGGGCTTGGTGATGACCCTCACCGACCGGCTACGGAACGAGGGCTACGAGGTGGAGACCGCCGGCGACGGCAATCTGGGCTTGAAGCGGGCCCTCGATGAGAACTACGATCTGATCATCCTCGATGTGATGCTGCCGCAGCGGAACGGCTTCGATGTTTGCCGGGACCTGCGGCAGCGCCGCAACCAGACGCCGGTGATCATGCTCACGGCCCGCGGGCAGGTGGTGGATAAGGTGATCGGCCTGAAGCTCGGCGCCGACGACTATTTGAGCAAGCCGTTCGAGATGCTCGAGCTGCTGGCTCGCGTCGAAGCTCTGCTGCGCCGGGCCCCAGGCGAGAACCATGCCATCGACGGCGAGACGTTCCAATTCGGCAACGTGCGGGTTGACTTCCGGCGGGCCGAAGTGCACCGCGACGGCATTCGTGTCGATCTCTCGGCGCTGGAGTTTCGGCTGCTGCGCTACTTCATCGAGCATCGGGGCGAGACGCTCTCGCGCGACGAGCTGCTCAATGAGGTGTGGGGCTACAACGCCCTCGTCTCCACCCGCACCGTCGATGTGCACGTGGCCTGGCTGCGCCAGAAGCTTGAGGATCACTCCCGCCACCCCAAGCACATCCTCACCGTCCACGGGTTGGGGTACAAGTTCGTGAGCTGAAGTTGCGCTATACTTACCTGGCACGTTGCAAGTGTCCTGCCCCGTAAGGCTGGCAGATCGGCGCATCCAGGCAGCCCCAAGCGCCGCCCCCCAAGCTTGAAGTTTGGGGGGCAACTTGAGCGGCAGTGGGATGCGGCCTCGCGCCGGCGTCGCGAAGCAGGCGCATAAGCCAGAATATCAAGGAGTATAGCGATGACCCAGGCCACCATCGGCGTGATCGGCGGCAGTGGGCTCTACGCCATGGAGGGCCTCGAGGAGGTTGAGGAGGTCCGGCTGCAGACGCCCTACGGCGAGCCGAGCGACGCGTTCATCGTCGGTACCTTGAGGGGGCGGCGGGTCGCCTTTCTGCCCCGGCACGGGCGCGGCCACCGGTTGAACCCAAGCGAGGTGCCGAGCCGGGCGAATATCCACGGCTTCAAGCAGCTCGGCGTGCAGTATCTGATCTCGGTGAGCGCGGTCGGATCGCTGCGCGAGGAGTACGCCCCTGGCCACGTGGTGGTCCCCGATCAGCTCTACGACCGCACCAAAGGCGTGCGGGAGTTCACTTTCTTCGAGCGGGGGGTGGTTGCCCATGTGGCCTTCGACCGGCCGTTCTGCCCCGAGCTGAGCGAGCGGCTCTACGCGGCGGCCAAAGCGGCGGGCGCCACCGTCCACCGGGGCGGCACCCTGGTGGTGATGGAGGGGCCGGCCTTCTCCACGAAGGCGGAGAGCGAGGAGAACCGGCGCCGCGGCCACTCGCTGATCGGTATGACGGCGCTGCCGGAAGCCAAGCTGGCCCGCGAGGCCGAGATCGCCTACGCCACCCTGGCCATGGTCACCGACTACGACGTCTGGCACCCGGAGCACGACGCGGTGACGGTGGAGGCGGTGCTGAAGGTGCTGCAGGGCAACGTGCGGCTCTCGCAGAAGATCGTAGCCGAGGCGGTGGAGCAGATCGGCGACGGCTTTGTGAGCCCGGCCCACAGCGCCCTCGCCACCGCCATCACTACCGACCGCGCCTACATCCCGCCCGAGGCGAAGGAGCGGCTGAAGGTGATCGCGGGGAAGTATCTGTAGGAAAGAAGGTAGAGCCCGGGCAGCCTCGTTGCCCCTTCTTCTACCTTCTCACCCCGTGCTACCGGGACGACACGATGATCCTGAGGAAGGAAACATTGGGGCGCCCACGATGGGGCGCCCTTACTCTTCTGCTGCTTCGTGCCGGGCCGCTACTCGAGGGTCGCCTGGAGCGACAGCTCCTGCAGGCCGGGGGCGAGAAGCTTAGAGACGGGGCAGCCGGTCTTGGCGTCGTTGGCGAACTTCTCGAAGGTGGCCTGATCGATGCCGGGGACCTTGCCCTTGGTGACGAGGGCGACTTTGGTAATGGAGGGGCCGCCCTCGCCGGTGACGAGGGTGACCGTGGCCTCTGTGGTGATCGAGTCGGGCACGTGGCCGGCGCCGCTGAGGATGGCGGAGAGATACATGCTGTAGCAGGCGGCGTGGGCCGCGCCGATCAGCTCCTCGGGGTTGCTGCCGCCGGCGTTCTCGAAGCGCGAGACATAGGTGATCTTCGTATCGCTCAGGGCCCCGCTCTGCGTTGCGGCCACGCCGGAGCCGCCCTTCAGGTCGCCGGACCAGGTGGAGGTCGCGGTGCGCTGGAACTCGGCCATCGTCGGCACTCCTTTCTTCTCGCTACACACCCTGGACATGGGCATTATAGACGAGGTTCGCCGTTGTGATGCGACAGTGGCCGGCAGGCGAGCCCGAGGAGGGCGGCCACGATGGGCCGCCCTTACACTATGAGGAGTAGTATGCAGCCTGAGATTCGGATCATTCCCGTGCGGGGGATCGGCGAGGTGCGCCCCGGCGACGACCTCGCGGCGCTGATCGTCGAGGCGCTTGAGGCTAGCGGCGGGACGTTGGAGGAGGGCGACGTGCTGGTCGTCACCCAGAAGATCGTCTCCAAGGCCGAGGATCGCCTGGTTGACCCTGCGACGGTGGAACCTTCCGCGTTTGCCCATCAGATCGCGGCCCAGGGGCGCAAGGATGCCCAGTTCCAGGAGGTGGTGCTGCGGGAGAGCCGCCGGATCGTGAAGATGGCGAACGGCGTGCTGATCACCGAGACGCATCATGGCCTGATCTGCGCGAACAGCGGCGTTGATGAGTCGAACGTCGCGGGCGGCCGGGTGGTCTGCCTCTTGCCCCGCGATCCCGACGCCAGCGCCGCGGGGCTGCGGGCCGCGCTCCGGGAGCGGCTGGGGGTGACGGTGGCGGTGATCATCTCCGACACCTTCGGGCGGCCCTGGCGCGACGGCCAGGTGAATGTAGCGATCGGTTGTGCCGGTATCGCGCCCCTGACCGATTACGCCGGTGTGCCTGACCCCTACGGCTACACCATGCACGCCACCCTGATCGCTGTCGCTGACGAGTTGGCGAGCGCGGCTGAGCTAGTGATGGGCAAGATCGATCAGGTGCCGGTGGCGATCGTGCGCGGCTACGGGTATACGCCGAGCGAGGAAGCCACGGCGCAGCGGCTCATCCGCGATCCGCGCTTCGATCTCTTCCGGTAGGCGGGGCGCATCAGTACGCTGCGCCTCGCGCCCGCACGGGTTCGCCGGCTCATCTGCCTGAAAGCCAGGAGCTACACTTGGCACTGAGACGGCGGCCCGTACCACCAGCAGGGGAGGAGGACGCAGATTGTTGCTCCGATCGGTCGCATGGCAGGCCTCCTGGCCGCTAAGGCAACGCCTCAGGCGAATGGTGCAACCTCGTTAGCGTCCACGGCGGAAGGGCGCAGCGCCGCCAAAGCGGCTGGGAAGAGCAGCGCCACCTCGCCCGCATTCCACCAGAAGTGGACATCAAGCCGGGGGGCCTCGACGAGCCCAGGCGCGAGCGTACAGAGCCAGGCGACCGGGGGGCTCGCCGGGGCGATGTTGCCGAGCAGGCCGCCCGCGCCGAAGAAGCCGGGCTTCCCCTGCGCGAGGCCGATGGGCAGACCCTCCATGCGCAGGCGCCAGACCTCAAACACGTAGTTGGTGAACAGATAGACGTGCTCGGCGCTGTGGGCGGCGGCCCAGACCAGCAGCAGCCACATCCAGCGGTTGCGCAGCCCGGCCTCCAGCAGGTAGACGACGACGATCAGCACGCCCATATTCCAGACGAAGTGCACCACCTCGGCATTGAGCGGGGAGATGATGCCGCTCGATGCCTTGAGCGGCCAGCCGAGGATGTGGTACTGCACCCATTGGGCGATATGTTCCACGGTGTGGAGCGACTGGGCCACCAGCAGCACCCCGAGCAGCGCCAGCGGGCGGGTTAGAGGCCGCGGCTCGCCGTCGAGGCCGGGCGTGAGCGTTGGCCGCAGGCCAAGATCTATATGCATCGTGGGCTCCTTAGAAATCCCTCGCTAGACTCGTAGGGCCGCAGTATTCGCTCCAAGTCGCGCGTGTGGCACGGGTGTTATCTGGGGCGAATGCTGCGGCCCTACGTTCCGAGCCAGATATGTGGTTCTAGTTAGCGGACGCGGACGTTGAGCTTGACGCTCAGGGTTACGCCTTGGCCTGCGTTGAAGCCGAGGAGGGTCTGCTCGCCCTGGCCGCGGGCGTCGGCGTAGGCGCCGGTGCCGCCGGTGATGGCGCGCTGGATGATGCCCCCGAGGTCGGCTAGCTCATAGCCGGTGGTGACGATCGTCTCGGCGCCAGGCTCAGTGCCCAGCTGGTAGAACTGGGTCGAGAAGACCCAGACGCCGGAGGTGGCGTGGCCAGCATCATTGATCATGTAGCCGGAGCAGATCCACTCGCCGATCACCTTATCGGGGTACTGGGGCGAGCCGTCCTCGTTCACGCCATCGCAGACGCCGTCGTTGCAGGTGAGGGTGCCGGCCGGGTAGAGGTAGCCACGAGTGATGAAGGAGCTGCCGTCGGCGGGCATACCATCCTCGAAGACGACGTCCTTATCAAAGACGAAGCGGTTCATATCCTCGGCCACATCGAAGGTGAGGGTCTCGATGCGGCCACGCTCGGCGAGGCCGGCGTAAGCGGCGGGGGCGGCAGCGGCGACGATGAAGAGGGCGATGATGGCGATCAGGATGAGCAGGCGGTTGCGGTTCATATGGTGTGCTAGGCTCCTTATTGATATGGATGAGTTGTCGGGTAGGTGATCGGCCGCAGAGGCGGAGGCCGGGCGGCTAGCGCATTGGCGTGAAGGCCGTGCTGTGAGCGCTCTCCTCCCGTCCTCCGTCCCCTCTGCGGTTCAGCGGTGCAGCCCTAGTGGCGGGGCTTGATGTTCTGGTTCAGGCGGAAGAGGTTGGATGGGTCGTACTTCGCCTTGAGGGCGGCGAGGCGCCCATAGTGAGGCCCGAAGGCGGCCCGCACCATGCTGTCGCCCTCCTCCTGCATGCCGGCGAAGTTCATGTAGCGGCTGCCGTCGGAGAACGGCTCCATCGCGGCGATGAAGTCGCGGACCCAGGCGATGTTGGCGGCATCGTCGGCGGGATCGTGCCAGTTGGCCTCGGGGTTGACGAGGAAGGCGGCGTCGCGGCCGAAGAAGGCGCTGGACGCGGGATCGGCGCGACGCACGGCGCCGCCGATATTCCAGATGTCGGTGGTGGAGAAGGGCGAGACCTGGCGGCGGGCGTGGGCGACGATGCGCTCGATCACGTCGTCGTCGAGGCGGGTGAGGTTGAGCGATTTCCAGTAGTAGCGCATGCCGTCGGGGTAGTCGTTGTCGAACATGCGCTGGGCCTCGGTGTAGGGCATCACGCCGCTGAAGTCCTTCAGGGGCGTGCCGAAGTCGCGGAATGGCTTGAGGACCCGCTCGCCCTCCTCAGCGGGGCCGGCGTAGAGCGCGCCGAAGGCAGCGAAGGGCTTGCCGTGGAGCTCCTCCTCGAAGAGGTGGGGATCCGGCGGGATGACGCCGAGGAAGGCGAGGGTGCCGACCTCGTCGGGGGCCTCGGCCATATAGTCGCGGTAGAAGCGCATGGCGCGGGCGCCGTTCTCGCCGCTGCCGTCGTGGAAGACGAAGACGAAGAAGATCTCAGGGCCGAGGGGATGGAGCTGGAACTCGAAGCGCGTGACGACGCCGAAGTTGCCGCCGCCGCCCCGCAAACCCCAGAGCAGCTCGGCGTGCTTCGGGTCGGCAGTGTGGACCACCTCGCCCGAGGCGAGCACAACCTCCGCGCCGATCAGGTTGTCGCAGCTGAGGCCGAACTTGCTGCGCAGCCAGCCGTAGCCACCGCCGAGGGTGAGGCCGGCCACGCCCGTGCGGGAGAAGACGCCGCCGGGGGTGACGAGGCCGTGGGCCTGAGTGGCGGCGTCGACCTCGCCCCAAGTGGCGCCGCCGCCGACGTAGGCGATGCGGGCGGCCGGGTCGACGCGCACCATATTCATGAGCGAGAGATCGATGACGACGCCGGCGTCCACGGTGGCGTGGCCGGCGACGTTATGCCCGCCGCCGCGTACAGCGATCGGGAGGCCGTGCTCGCGGGCGAAGTTCACCGCGGCCACGACATCGGCGGTGCTGGTGCAACGAGCGATCAGGGCTGGGCGGCGGTCGATCAGGCCGTTCCAGACGGCGCGCCGCTCATCGTACCCCGGGTCACCAGGCTGGATCAGCTCGCCGGCGAAGCGTTGGGCCAGCGTGGCCACGGGGATGGGAGGAAGGGCGCCGGCTTTCTCGATAGACAGCATCGCTGGTACTCCTCGTCTGTCATTAGGTGTCCTGTGTCACAGGTGGAGGGTACGGGCGGGGCGTTCTTTCAGCGCTCCCGCCAGCGTTCCCTGAGTCGATCTCTGGCGCCCCATAACTCGGCACACGGCAGGATGCGCCGGCGGCGAGGCGGCGCTACAATAAGCTTCGCGTCACCGCTACGTCTTTGGAGGACCATGCTCCGCCTGATGCTTTTCGGGGCGCCGCGCGTCGAACGGGACGGCCGCCCCGTCCCACTCCGGCGCACGAAGGCCCTGGCGCTCCTGGCTTATCTCGCCCGCACCGGGCGGCCGCAGGAGCGGGAACAGCTGGCCGCGCTGCTCTGGCCGGAGTTCGACCCGGCCGACGCCCGCAACAACCTGCGCCGCGAGCTCTCGCTCCTGAGGAGCGCCCTCGGCGATGAGATCATCGATGCAGGGCGGCAGGAGGTGGCCTGGGGCGCCGAGGCGGCCTGCACCGTTGACGCGGCCGAGTTCGAGGCCCACCTCGCCGCGGTCGCCGCCCACGGCCACCCGCAGGGCGAGCTCTGCGCCGATTGTGCCGCCCAACTGAGCGCGGCAGTCGCCCTCTACAGCGACGACCTGCTGGCGGGTTTCAGCCTGCCGGCCAGCCCGGCCTTCGACGAGTGGCTCTTCTTCCAGCGGGAGGAGTTGCGGCGGCGCCTCGACGGAGCGCTCGCCGCGCTGGCGGCC
>DAOUGF010000804.1:0-3297 GCA_034429295.1 Chloroflexaceae bacterium | reverse complement strand
TTATCACCTACTCAGTGCGTGGCTTTGTGGGGGCGCTTGCCCCCACGCCCCCGCTCGGGTGGCCTTGCCCTGCGCCTACGCGGTGGGCGTCTTGCGGCGCTGCCCCGGAGCAGTATCACCTACACGGTGCGTGGCTTTGTGGGGGCGCTTGCCCCCACACCCCCGCTCGGGTGGCCTTGCCCTGCGCCTACGCGGTGGGCGTCTTGCGGCGCTGCCCCGGAGCAGTATCACCTACTCAGTGCGTGGCTTTGTGGGGGCGCTTGCCCCCACACCCCCGCCGGAGGGGGCGGCTGCCCCCTCCGGACCACCCCCAAGCCGGAAGGCTGTACCGTGCCACCACTTAGCGGCGTACCCGACTCATTGTCGGGCTGAGCCATCCGCCACGGCCGGCGGCAGATCGGCGCTCGGGGTGGTGTGCGTGCATCGGTTGTGCCGCCCGCCTCCGCACACCAGATTCTGGAAAGTTTGGCGGCGGCACGCCGGAACGGACAGGGCGCAACCACCGTGCATGCATCCTGCGCAAGGCTACGGCACAAGCCCGACGATGGGACGAGGTAGCAGATCAGCGGCGGCACGGTACTGGCCTCCTACTTGGGGTCCAGGGGCGAGGCCCCCTGGCGCGGGGGGGCGTCGGGGTGGCGAATGCCGAAGGCATCCTCGAAGAGTGCGTCCGCCCCCTTGCCGCCGGGGGCGCGGGGTGGCAGCACCCCGCAAGCTGCCGTCGGCACGGCAAAGCCGGGGAGCGGGCTGAGCTGGGTCTGATATCACTTCCCCTTGACATACATCATCGCGCATGCTATTTTTAGGCATCACTAAATTTCAATTGAGCGCATGAGCGACAGAGACTTTATGTCTCTCGTAAGCGACGGTACGGCGCAAGCCGGATCGATCATCGTGGTCCCGTATCAGGCGTAGGGGGTCATTGCTCATGGTCCAACACAAGCTTTCCCGGCGCAGGCTCCTCGGCAGCCTTGGAGGAGTTGGCGCCTTGGGCCTGGCCGGCTGCGCAGCCGTCGTGCGCCCACAGCCCGCTGCGCCCGCCACGATGCCGGAGATGGACCACGGCGCCGGGCTGGCCCACACCCTCGGCAACATCCTAGTCGGCGACGTGGACCCGGCCGTCAACGGCTTCGACCCGACGGCCATGCTGACCGACTTCGACTACGGCAAGGTGAGCACCCTGCCCAGCGGCCAGACGCTGCGCGAGTACAACATCTACGCCGCCGACAAGACGATCGAGGTCGCCCCAGGCATCAGCTTCCCCGCTTGGGCTTACAACGGCCGCGTCCCCGGCCCCACCATCCGCTGCACCGAGGGCGACCGGGTGCGGATCACCTTCACGAATGGCTCGTCCCACCCCCACTCGATCCACTTCCACGGCTTCCACCCTGCTGAGATGGATGGCGTCACACCGGTGCAGCCGGGCGAGCAGACCGTCTACGAGTTCGACGCCGCGCCCTTCGGGCTGCACGTCTACCACTGTCACGTGCCGCCGTTCATGCGCCACATCCACAAGGGGCTCTACGGCACGTTCATCATCGACCCGCCCACGCCTCGGCCGCCGGCGCGCGAGCTGGTGATGGTGATGAACGCCTTCGACACCAACTTCGATGGCGAGAACGAGATCTACGCCGTCAACACCGTGGGCTTCCACTTCACCAAGCACCCCATCCCGCTGAAGGTGGGCGAGCTAGTGCGGATCTACCTCAGCAACTTCACCGAGTTCGACCCGATCAACTCGTTCCATCTCCACGCCAACCTGTTCCACGTCTACCGGACCGGCACCTCGCTGACGCCGAGCGAGTACACGGACGTAGTGACGATGGGCCAGGCCGAGCGCCACATCCTCGAGTTTACCTTCGACCGGCCGGGGCAGTTTATGTTCCACGCTCACCAGAGCGAGTTCAATGGGCTTGGCTGGATGGGCATCTTCGAGGTGAGCGAAGACGGCGCGGCCTCGGCGCCCTTCGAGACGGCCGCCCGCCTCGGCATCTGCCAGCTGACATAGGAGCAGGCGATGGCTACTCTCTCAACACCAGACAGCGAGCGAGCGAAGTCGCCGCCGCTAGGCGCTGGCGCGCTGCTCCTCGCGCTCATCCCGCTGCTGCTGCTCGGCGGCCTGATCGCCCTCCTCGTCGTCACGGGGGCAGGGCTTGGCGACCGCACGGCACCCCCGATCGAGGAGCTGCACATTGAGCGGATCAGCCTGCCGGCCCGCGACCAGATGGTTGTGGAGGTGACGAACGGCGGCCCCGACCCTGTGACCGTAGCCCAAGTGCTGGTGGACGACAACTACTGGAACTTTGCGATCAGCCCTGGACCCGAAATCCCGCGCTTGGGCCGAGCGACGATCGCCATCCCCTACCCTTGGGTGCAGGATGAGCCCCACGTGGTGACGCTCATCAGCAGCAACGGCGTGACCTTCGAGGGGGAGGTGGCAGTGGCGACACGCAGCCCGCAGCCGGATGGGGCGACCTTCGGGCGCTACGCGCTACTCGGCATCTACGTGGGCTTCATCCCGGTGGGCTTGGGGCTGCTCTGGTATCCCTTCCTGCGCCGGCTGGGCCGTGGCGGGATGCAGCTGGTGCTCAGCCTGACGGTCGGCCTGCTGCTGTTCCTGCTCTTCGATACGTTGGCCGAGGCGCTCGAGATCGTGGCCGAGACGCCGGGGATATTCGGCGGGGCGCCGCTGGTCTGGCTAGTGGCCCTGCTCGCCTTTGGGGCGCTGCTCGCGGTGGGCGCCAGCGGCAAGGGGCGCGAGAGCTCGAAGCTAGGAGTGGCTTACCGCATCGCGCTTGGCATCGGGCTGCACAACCTCGGTGAGGGGCTAGCGATCGGCGCGGCCTTCGCGCTCGGCGAAGCAGCCCTGGGCGCCTTCCTGGTGATCGGCTTCACCCTGCACAACATCACCGAGGGCATCGGCATCGCAGCACCTATCGCACGAGAGCGGCCGGCCTGGTGGCATTTTCTACTGCTGGCGGCGCTGGCCGGGCTGCCGGCGGTGCTCGGCGTCTGGATCGGCGGTTTCATCTACAACGCGCTGCTGGCGGCGCTATTCCTGGCCCTCGGCGCCGGGGCGATCGCCCAAGTGGTCTACGAGGTAGGCAGGCTGGTCGTGCGCCAGAGCCGCGAGGAGGGCGCGCCCTTGCTCTCGCCAGCGAGCTTCGGCGGGCTGGCGGCCGGCATCCTGATCATGTACGTCACCGCGCTGCTCGTGGCTGCGTAGCGGGAGCACGGGGCGCAAGCGCTTCGCGCCACTGCGTCCGCCGCCCCCGCTCCCCCGGCGGCAAGGGGGCA
>DAOUGF010000803.1:0-2747 GCA_034429295.1 Chloroflexaceae bacterium | reverse complement strand
CAATTGTACCGCAATCCCGCGTGCGCGGGGGAGTAGCGAGGGGGCGGGCGTCCACCCCCTCGCCGCTGGGGGTGTGGGCGCGGGGCGCCAGCCCCTTCACGACTTTGCTCATGTCCTGTCGGGGATGGCAAGCGTGGTGCCTGATGCTCCGCCGCCTCATTACTTCCCCAAGAGGGCGGCCACGACTGGCCGCCCCTTCAGGCCCATCCCGAGTGATTTCTATGGTTCCGTATAGTTCCGGCTGTTTATAAATTCTCGTCTTTGATCGTATCCACGATGTTATCGTTGCGGATCATCGCACCGGAGATCATCATGGTGACGAAGACGATCGCCAGGATGCCTACGATACAGCCCACGATCGCCCGCCAAGGCAGGGTGAAGGCAAAGGTACTCACCCCGCTGTCAAATTGGTAGTAGATCAACACGCTCAGGGCGATCCCGAGTGGCAGCCCGTACAGCAGCGCCGTCAGCCCGTAGAACAGGCTCTCGTAGCGCAGCATGCGCAGAAGGCCGCCCTGCGTCAGCCCGACCGACCTGAGCATGGCGATCTCGCGCCGCCGCAGCTTGATGTTGGTGTCCAGGGTGTTGACGATATTGGCCACCCCGATCAGCGTGATCAGCGCCAGGAAGCCGTAGAAGAACAGGTTGATCATCAGCGTCTGTAGGCTGCTGCTCCGGTTGAACTCCTCCCACGAGAAGTACGAGAAGTTGCCCCCAACCGTATCCTTGTAGAGCCGCTCGATGGCTTCCACCGCCACGTCAGGGTCTTCGCTCTGCACGTACATGGCCCCGGGGTTGATCGGGCCCAGCTGCAGCAGCCGGTCGCTCAAACCGTCGAAGACGGCGTCCGAGACGATCAACATCGGAACCAGCGTTACCCCCATAAAACCCACGGGCGTCTCCTCGGTGACCGCGCCCACCGTCCATGTCAGGCTGGCCGGCGCTTCATCCCCGGCTTGCGGGGAGGACCAGCCAGGCATCGGGGAGACGGTCATCGTATCGCCCGGCTTCAGGTTGAACAGGTCGAAGTTGTACAGCTTCCCCCCTTGGCGCAGCCTCGTGTGGTTGACCAGGATCCCCAGCGGCGCGGATGGATCGGAGTACTGCTGCACGTCCAGGCCAAGCTCCGCGGCGTAGCGGGCGAACTCAGCCTGCCCGACGGCGCTCACTTCGAGCACGAACTGGTATGTGCCGCCTTCCACAGCGCGGGGTAAGTTTTCCAATTGAAGGTTGTTCAGCTCCTGCAGGGCCTGGTAAGCCTGGTCGGTGATCACCTCGCGCGCGGGGACGTACTGCTCGTAGGTGGAGCGCCTGAAGGTAACCCGCTGCACTTCTGGCAGTTGGCCGACCAGGTCGGCAAAATGATTGGCCTGGCTTTGCCGATGATCCAGGTCGATGATCAGGTCGAAGTTCATCGCCTGGCTGGCGATGCTTCGGGTGGTATTGGTGTACAGCATCAGTGCGTTGAAGGCCACGAATAAGATGATGCTGATCATGAGCGAGAGCAGCGTGGTGCGGTAGCGCTTGCGGTCGCGCTTGAGGGATTTGAGCGCCAGCTCGCCCTCGAGCCCGAACACGCGACGGATGAGCGGGCTGGTGCGCAGGTTGAGCGGCCTGTCCTCCTGGAGCTCGCCGCTCTGGCGGATGGCGTCGATGGGCGAGACCCGCGAGGCGCGCCAGGCGGGAATCCAAGCCGAGAGCAGGGTGGTCGCCGCGGCAAACGGCACCGTCAGCCCGATGACCAGGGGCGAGAGCTCCAGCGGCATCCCCTGCTCCGCGTCAAGGATCAGCTGGGAGACGATCCCTTGGGTGAGCTTCAGCAGGATCGCTACTCCGGCGATGGCGCCCAGGATGCCCAGCGGGATGCCGATCGCCGCGATGACCGCTGCTTCGGTCAGCACGATGCGGCGGATCTGCGCCGAGGTGGCGCCCACGCTGGCGAACATGCCGAACTGCTTCTTCCGCTCGCCGATCGAGATGGCGAATGCGTTGTAGATCATCACGACCGAGCCGCACACGATCAGGGTGATCAGGGTGGCCATGATCAGCAGGAAGAAGCGCACGTAGTTTGATCTGCCGCTGCCGCCCAACCAGGGCAGCAGCCTCTCGTTGTACGAAATATTGGATGGCCGGCCATCCGCACTCGTGGTCACCTCCAACCCGGCGCTCTTCGCGATCTCCGGCGCATTGGTGTTGATGCTGCGCGGCTCGCGGGCCAGGATCGCGATCTCCACGTTGTCTGCGGCTGCCAATTGCGCTTGGTCGAGGTATGTGAGCGCTGGGAACGCCGCGGGCATGCTGGTTTCGTTGGCCAGCGGCACCATCAAGCCTACGACCGTGTAGGTTTTGGAAATGGATGGGGTAAAGGTTTCCCCATCTTGCAGCGCGACATATTCTTCGCCGCCCCACGCCTTGACGAACTCAGCGTAGTTGGGGATATTCCGCTGGCCAAAAGCCAGCTGCACGGTGGAGCCAAGTTCCAAGTCCAGGCCGGAGTCCTCGATCATCACCGGCGAAATGAGGAGTTCACCCTCTTTTTGGGGGAAGCGCCCGGAGATCAGCCGGATGGGTTGGTTCTGGAAGGAAAGCGCATCATAGGCGGTGACATACAGGTAGGGCCGAACGGTGTTACGGCTGCCGTAGGTGGCGCTCCCGAGCGGCTTGCTGAGCATCGCCGCCTCGACGGCGCTGTGTTCGGCGATGGCGTTCGCCTTCGCGTAGGGCACGTCATGGAACTGGGCGTGCCA